>JAESRY010000048.1 GCA_016764415.1 Cycloclasticus sp.
ATCACGCACAGCTTTAGTACCGTTTCTATCGGCGGCTTTTCCACCCATGATGCCAGTTTTGCTTTTTTCGATAGCAATATTTTGAATTATATTTGTGTTGCTTTCATGCTGATAGCTGGCATAAATTTCGCGCTTCACTATAAAGTAGCTAAGTCCTTCAACTTCAAACTTTATCTTCAAAATAGCGAATTCAAGACATACGCATTAATACTTTTCACGCATATCATCATCATTTGCGGCTTTTTATTTTTATTAGACGAGTCGAACATCATTGGAAAAACGATATTCCAAGTGGTTTCCTTTGCAACGACATCAGGTTTCACCTCCGCTGATCACGCTAGCTGGCCACTGTTCATTCCCGTATTACTTATCTTTATGAGTTTTTATGGCGGTTGCGCAGGCTCTACCGCTGGCGGCATGAAAGTCATCCGCGTGCTTATTATGGTCAAACAGCTAGGTAAGGAAATCATGCACCTTATACACCCGCACGCCGACATGCCCGTTAAGCTAGATCATCACATTGTTCCGCGTTCTGTTATTCATGCAGTTTGGGCCTTCTTATCCGCTTATATTTTGTCGTTTGGGGTCTTAATGATTCTGATGATGCTAACCGGACTCGACCAAGTAACCGCTTTTTCTGCCGTCGCAGCCACGCTGAATAACCTTGGGCCTGGACTTGGCGACATCAGTAATAATTACGCATCCATTCCTGATGCCAGCAAATGGGTTGCTTGCTTTGCGATGCTACTCGGCCGACTAGAAATATTTACCTTACTCGTCTYATTAACACCTGTATTCTGGCGCGATTAATGAAGGATTTACAAAACAAGTGGGATGAAATTTATCGCCAACGTTTAGCCACATCGCCAGAACCAGCTACCGTGTTATCGCGTTATTCACATTTACTGCCTGCGCATGGCACGGCCTTAGATATTGCTTGCGGCCTAGGTGGCAATGCTTTTTTTCTCGCGCAACACAGCTTGGTCGTTGATGCGTGGGATATATCCAACATTGCTATTGACCATATCAATCAATCAAAAGGTACGCTGAAAATAACAGCTACCGCGATTAATATAAGCCTCGCCGAACTGCATAAAAATCACTACGATGTTATCGTCGTTTCTCGATTTTTAGACCGTGATATCAGCCCCAAAATCATCGAGGCATTAAAATCAGAAGGCTTGCTTTTTTATCAAACCTTTACGCTAGAAAAAGTGTTAAATACGGGACCTAAAAACCCTAAGTATTTACTCGAAAAAGGTGAGCTCTTGTCACTATTTTCAACGTTAACACCGGTGGTTTACCACGAGGAAGCTTGCCTCGGCGATATAAACCAGGGCATCAGAAATGAAGCCATTTTAATCGCTCAAAAGCCCAAAACTTGAAACCTCTGCCCCATTTCCAATTACCTTGTATAATAGCGGGCTAACTTTCATTCAAGGCTCCACCAYGTCTACCATTAACACTGTTTCGCCTACTCAGGCGCACGAGGTTCTCGAGAACGATAAGCACGCCWTCCTAATCGACACGCGAACACAAATTGAATTTTCTTTTGTTGGCCGCCCAATTGGCGCCGTCCACGTGCCATTAAAAAGACCTCCAAGTTGGGATGTTTTTTCTGACTTCGTAGAACAAGTTGAAAAACACGTATCGTCTAAATCAACCCCCATCGTATTAATGTGCCGAAGCGGCGCGCGCTCCATGGATGCCGCAAAGCTTTTAGAAGAAGCTGGCTACCAATCGCTATACAACATGGAAGAAGGCTTTGAAGGCGATAAGGACGAAAACAACCACCGTAGTACATTAGGCGGCTGGCGTTTTCACGATCTACCTTGGGAACAAAGCTAACCATTTGCAACATACTTCATACTCTTGGCTAACTGCCATTCAATTATAGGAATTTACTTTCGTGAAACAGAATCTTCGTAATATCGCCATCATTGCCCACGTTGACCACGGCAAAACTACACTTGTTGACAAATTGCTTGAGCAATCAGGCACGCTTGACCGTAAAAGCTCTGGCACAGAGCGAATCATGGACTCCAACGATCAAGAAAGAGAGCGCGGAATAACCATTCTTGCTAAAAATACTGCGATTGAATGGGAAGGCATCCACATTAATATCGTAGACACACCGGGCCATGCCGATTTTGGCGGCGAAGTTGAACGTGTTTTATCGATGGTTGATTGCGTGCTTTTACTGGTAGACGCCGTTGACGGCCCAATGCCTCAAACGCGTTTTGTTACATCTAAAGCATTTGAGCAGGGTTTGAAACCGATTGTTGTTATCAACAAAGTTGATCGTCCTGGCTCACGCCCAGATTGGGTTATTGACCAAGTATTCGACCTATTCGACAAACTAGGCGCTACAGACGAACAGCTTGATTTCCCAATCATCTATACCTCTGCTATTAACGGCGTTGCTGGACCAGAAGCCGACGAACTTGCAGATGATATGACACCTCTTTTCGAAATTATCAGAGACAGCGTGCCGCCACCTATTGTTGATATAGACGCGCCTTTCCAAATGCAAATATCTTCACTTGCATACGACAGCTACGTGGGCGTTATTGGCGTTGGCCGCATTACTCGCGGCAGTTTAAAAACAAATCAAACCGTTGTTATTGTCGACAGTGAAGGCAAGCAACGCAAAGGCAAAGTTCATAACGTGAAAGGTCACTTAGGTCTAGAACGAATCGAAGTTCCAGAAGCTTTTGCTGGCGACATTATTTGCATAAACGGCATTGATGGATTGGGTATTTCTGACACTTTATGCGACCCAGATAATGTAGAAGCTATGACGCCATTATCCGTTGATGAGCCAACCGTTAGTATGACATTTTCAGTTAACAACTCGCCATTTGCCGGCCAAGATGGCAAATACGTCACATCAAGAAACATCAAAGACAGGCTGGCTCAAGAATTAATTCACAACGTAGCTTTACGCGTGAAACAAGGCGATACACCAGATAAGTTCATCGTATCGGGTCGAGGCGAATTACATTTATCGGTGTTAATCGAAACCATGCGTCGCGAAGGTTACGAACTAGGTGTTGCTAGACCTGAAGTTATTCAAAAAGAAGTCGACGGCAAGCTGCAAGAACCGTTCGAAATTGTTGTGATTGATATTGAAGAAAAACACCAAGGCCCCATCATGGAAGAAATGGGCTTACGTAAAGCTGAGCTTACTAACATGGAACCAGATGGCAAAGGCCGCATGCGCCTTGAGTTCATGAGCCCATCTCGTGGGTTGATTGGCTTCCGCGGGCATTTTCTTACGCTAACCTCTGGATCTGGCATCATGACCAGTATTTTCGACCATTACGGCCAAGTTAAAAGCGGCGAAATCACCTCACGCCAAAATGGCGTGCTTGTCTCTATGGTTAAAGGCAAAACACTAGCGTTCGGCCTATTCAACCTACAAGAACGCGGCAAACTATTTTTAGGCCACGCTGAAGAAGTGTACGAAGGGCAAATTGTTGGCCTTCACTCACGAGGCAATGACCTTTGTGTTAACCCAACTAAAGGAAAGCAACTGACTAACGTTCGTGCCTCCGGAACAGACGAAGCACTAACACTAGTTACGCCCATCAAAATGACATTAGAGCAATCTCTTGAATTTATTGAAGATGACGAGCTAGTTGAAGTAACGCCTAACTATATTCGCTTAAGAAAGAAACTTCTTACAGAAAACGAACGTAAACGCGCTTCTAGAGCACCAAAAAAGTAAGTTCCCATTTTCTACAGGCAAAAAAAGACCGGTGGCATAAACCACCGGTCTAGAATGTCGCATAGCTTGGTTGGCAAAAAATTTGTCCTTTCAATATCCCTATTGATAGCGTAATCCGTTACGCCGTCCTTAACAAACAATCCGTGTTTGTGAGATCCTTCTCAATAAATCTTTTAGCGACGCTTGAAGTATAGCTACATATAATCGGCTTGGTAATCAGCTATATCTTCAATCTTTGTAAGCATATGCTTACAGTCACTAAGCCTTAACCCCTATAACATTTATGTTTGTCATCCCCCTCATTGAGTACTACTATACTCTGACAACTTAAATATTTGGGGCCTTGTCTTATGAGCTGGACTAAAAAAGTACTTCGCATCAACCTAACCGACCGCACGTCATCAGCAGAGGCGCTTAATATGGAGTGGGCCGACCAGTATTTAGGTCAACGTGGTTTAGCCACCAAGTACTTTACAGAAGAAGTGGACCCAAAAGTCGAGCCTCTTTCACCTGAAAATAAGCTTTTCATGGTCACTGGCCCTCTAACTGGTACGATGGCCACAACAGGCGGCCGTTATTCGTGCGTTACTAAAAGCCCGTTAACTAACGCTTTAGCATGTTCAAATTCAGGTGGCTTTTTTGGCAATGAAATGAAATGCGCCGGCTGGGACATGATTGTTCTAGAAGGCAAAGCCAGCTCGCCGGTTTACATACATATCAGCAATGAACAATGCGACATTCTCCCAGCCGATGACATTTGGGGCAAGTCCGTATGGGAGGCCGATGAATGGCTACACACCAAACACCAGGATCCTCAACTAAGAATTGCCGCCATTGGCGTTCCTGGCGAAAACGGCAATTTATATTCTGCTATCGTTAATGATTTACACCGTGCCGCCGGCCGCTCTGGCGTTGGCACTGTTATGGGTTCTAAAAACGTTAAGGCAGTAGCCCTACGCGGCAGTATTGGCGTTGGCAACATCAAAGACCCCAAACGTTTCTTTGAAGCCACCAATAAAGCCAAAAAATTAATTGAAGAAACTGAACTGGTTCTTGGCCTACGCCACTTGGGAACCAATGTAATGATGAACCACATGAATGAAGTGGGCGCATTACCGGCTAGAAATTGGCAAGACAGCACGTTTAAAGGGGCCCCCAAACTGTCTAGCGAAGCCATGGCCGTCCCTAGAAAAAGTGATGGCAAGCCAAACTTAACTCGTAATGCAGGCTGTTTCGCTTGCACCATTTCTTGCGGACGCATTTCTACCATCGACCCTGAACACTTCAGCATTAAAAATCGCGAGGACATTCATAAATACTTTAAGGGGAACTCGGGCGGCAATGAATACGAAGCTGCTTGGGCTTTAGGCTGCGACACCGGCGTGGATGATTTAGATGCCGTGACCTACGCCAACTTTGTGTGTAACGAACAAGCGCTCGACCCTATCTCTGCTGGCGCGACCATCGCAGCAGCCATGGAATTATACGAATTGGGCATACTCACTAAAGAGGATACCGGCGGTATTGAGCTAAACTTTGGCAATGCAGAAGCCATGGTTGAATGCATTGAGCTCATTGCTAAACACGAAGGGTTTGGTAAAGAACTAGCGCAAAGTTCACTGCGTTTATGTACAAAACATGGCCGACCTGATCTTGCGATTGTTGTAAAAGGCCAAGAATTTCCCGCATACGATGCTCGTGGCGTAAAAGGAATGGGGCTTGGTTACGCCACCTCTAATCGTGGTGCTTGCCACGTAAGAGGATATACCAATGCATCAGAAACAGCCGGCGTACCGTTTAAAACCGACCCGCTCGCCACCGAAGGAAAAGCCGAATTATTGATAACATTTCAAGATACCACCAGCGTGTTTGATTCTGCGGGAATCTGTACTTTTTCATCCTTCGCCCAAGGCTTAGAAGAAGTTGCCGAGCAACTAGATGCAGCGTGTGAAGGTGACTGGACAGCAGAAAAACTTGCCGAATTGGGTGAGCGCGTATGGAATATGGAACGCGACTACAACAATCGTATTGGCTTCACAGCAGCAGATGACACCTTGCCACCTCGCTTACTCAATGAACCCATTAAAGCCGGGCCTGCGAAAGGTCACGTGTGCGAACTCGATCAAATGCTACCTGAATACTACGTTAAACGTGGCTGGAACACGGATGGCACGGTAAAAGAAGAAACCAAACAACGCTTAAACCTCTCTTAATAACCCAACAAGTAGAGGCGCGAATACGCCTCTACTTTTTATTATGCCTGAAGTGACCGTAAAACTATTTGCCTCCCTTGCTAAAGTCGCGGCCGAAAATATCGGCGGGGAAATAAAAACCTACCCTCTCGATCCAGGTGACACCATTCCTGACGTCGTTAGC
>JAESRY010000049.1 GCA_016764415.1 Cycloclasticus sp.
GATAAAAAACCTTTGCTTGCATATCTTCTGTAATGCCTGGGCCATCGTCCGTCACGTCTATTTTAATGGCCAAACGATGGCAGACCTCACCAATCGTAATATTCCGTTGTATTCTTGTTTTAAGAACAATCGTTCCTTTATTGTTAATCGCTTGTGATGCGTTTTTAACAATATTTAAAAATGCCTGGATGAGCTGATCCTGATCTGCTTTTATTTCCGGAATACTTGGATCGTAATCCGCTTTAATGGATATATTATCACCAACCTCTGCTTGTACTAACTGCCGAACGCGCTCAATAATCACATGTATATTCGTATCTTGATGGTTGGGGAGCTCTGACGAACCCAGCATGCGGTCTACAAGCGTTCTAAGCCGATCTGCTTCACTAATAATAACCTCAATATAATCGGAGTAATCACCATTTAGTTCTTTAGCTAACAATTGCGCAGCGCCTCTTATACCACCTAATGGGTTTTTAACTTCATGCGCAACACCCCGCAGCATATCTGTCGCTAATTCATGCTGAAATAATAACTTTTCATCATTATCAATGTGGATAAAGCGCTCTAAATCGAAAACTTCTACTAGCGTCCCTTCTTCATCCGCATCTAAAGATAGTGGCGTCATCGATAAGCTAATATGCTTTTTGCCTCCATCGAGGATATTAGCGGATATCAAATGCTTCGTGACTTTTGAGCCTGCCTCCTTACAACGTTTAAAACCGCATTTAACATCGTAGTCCAACATATGTAGTACTTTTAGAGACTCAAGGCCCAACACTTTGCGCTTACTTATATCCAGTAGCTCTTCTGCCGCATTATTTATATAAACCAAAATATCATTTTCATTAAACAATAGGACACCTACGGCAAGGTGTTCCATAAGATGCGATGAGGCGTCGTTTAGGTTTTTCATTTAATAGGGATAGCAATTTCCAAGCCAAGCGCCAATAACGCTGTAACTCAAGTTGTTGTTATCTATCGAGTGTTAAAAAATAGATTATACGCACCATTATGGTGCGCGTCTATCTATATGATATAAGTCTTACGCCTTATAAACGTGATTTATGTTGAAGGTAAAATACAGTGTCAGAGCTGATAATAGCGACACTACCATTAGCTTGAACCACCTCCAAAGAAAGTGTGTGCTGACCTCGCTCCAGATCTTTTATATTTAAATGGCTTTGTTGTTTACCGTCTAGTGTTAGCGTTAGCCTATCGCCTTTTTGTAAAGCAGGCTGCAATTCATAACTAACATTTACAATCCCTTGGTTATTTCTAACCGTACCCTGATTAGCAGGCGAAGTAATTCCAAGAAACTGATATGGAACCCGCTCGTTTTCTTGTTCGAGTTTTTGCTTAATTATCTGGGGCCCTGCTTTTGGAATAACCGGTGCCTTATACGTCATAACAGGCGGTATCGTTATTTCTTCAGCCCCTTGAATAGGGATGTCTGAGTAGGATGTTTTGCCCTGCTTGTTCGTATACTTGTACACTTCTGCCTGCGCAATACCCACGAACAATACCGCCAATAAAACTATTCTGAACACCATCTCGCTCACCTCTTCTTGTAACCCAGTAACCTATAAGACCATGTTTTTTAAATTTTGTGCAAAAAAAACCCCGCAATTGCGGGGTTTTTCACAACTCTAGTAAATCTTACAAGCTGTAGTACATCTCAAACTCAACTGGGTGAGTGCTCATACGTAAACGAGTCACTTCTTCCATTTTAAGATCGATATAAGCATCAATCATGTCATCAGTAAATACACCGCCTTCTGTTAAAAACGCACGGTCTTCATTTAATGACGCAAGCGCTTCGTCGAATGATGTAGCGACTTGTGGAATAGCTGCTGCTTCTTCTGGAGGAAGGTCATAAAGATCTTTATCCATTGCTTCGCCAGGATGAATTTTGTTTTTGATGCCATCAAGGCCAGCCATCAACATTGCTGAGAAACATAAGTATGGGTTAGCTGTTGAGTCAGCAAAACGAACTTCAATACGACGACCTTTAGGGTTTGCAACAAAAGGAATACGAATCGATGCTGAGCGGTTACGTGCTGAATAAGCCAACATAACAGGTGCTTCAAAACCTGGTACCAAACGTTTGTAGCTGTTTGTTGATGCATTAGCGAATGCGTTGATTGCTTTTGCGTGCTTGATGATGCCGCCGATATAGAACAACGCCATTTCAGACAAGCCACCGTATAAGTCGCCAGAGAATAATGCTTTGCCGTCTTTAAAGATAGATTGATGAACGTGCATGCCGTTACCGTTATCGCCAACGATTGGTTTAGGCATAAATGTCGCTGTTTTGCCGTATGCGTGAGCAACGTTTTGAACGACATATTTAAGGTCTAATACTTCATCCGCTTTCTTTACCAATGTATTGAACACGGTACCAATTTCGCATTGGCCAGCTGTTGCAACTTCATGGTGATGTACTTCTGTTTCTTGGCCCATTTCTTCAAGTGTTAAGCACATTGCTGCACGCATATCGTGAAGAGAATCAACTGGAGGTACAGGGAAATAACCGCCTTTTACGCCTGGTCGGTGACCCATGTTGCCACTTTCATATTTTTTATCTGAGTTCCAACCCGCTTCTTCAGAGTCAATTTTGTAGAAAGAACCTGACATTTCAGTGCCCCAACGAATATCGTCAAATACAAAGAATTCGTTTTCAGGGCCGAAGTAAGCAGTGTCACCAATGCCTGTTGATTGAAGGTACTCTTCCGCTCTTTTAGCAATTGAGCGAGGGTCTCTTTCATAGCCAGACATGTCACTAGGCTCGACAACGTCACAACGAATAATCAGCGTTACATCATCAAAAAATGGGTCTAAAACTGCTGTTGATGGGTCCGGCATTAAAATCATGTCAGATTCGTTAATACCTTTCCAGCCTGCGATGGATGAACCATCAAACATTTTACCGTCTTCAAAAACACTCTCATCCATTGTGTGCGATGGAACCGTTACGTGTTGTTCTTTACCAATGGTATCAACAAAACGAAAGTCCACAAATGCGACTTCTTTTTCTTTGATTAAATCTAATACTTCTTGTGCTGACATGCTGTCTCCTAAAGTGTGTGTTAATAATAAAGTTAGCTGGACAATTTTTGCATAAATTGTGCCAAATTATAACCCCTTGTTTTCATTGTTTTTTGTGATTGGCAAGCATTCCCTTTGCACCAAATTAAAGCGCTTAAAAACAAACTAGCACCAACTTAATGCAAAACTACGAAAATAAAACCTTAACCTTCGCTACCTCAGCTACCGCAAGCGTTGCCTGTTTATAGGCCTCCGCTATTTCTACAAGCTCTTGCTGCTGGTTACTCGAAT
Organism: Cycloclasticus sp.; assembly: GCA_016764415.1. Lineage (GTDB taxonomy): Bacteria > Pseudomonadota > Gammaproteobacteria > Methylococcales > Cycloclasticaceae > Cycloclasticus. Next base: position 3,340 of record JAESRY010000049.1, read on the forward strand.
TAAGTGGTAATTCTATTTCAACCACTACCTTACCTTCTAGGTAATGCAAATTAATGTTCTTTACTTGCCACTGTGTAGGCAACTCACGCCAAGCCTCTTCAAGCTTTGGCATAATTTTTTCTCTAACCGGTAAATCCAAGCTGGGCGAGAACACTTCGTCATCTTCAGGGTCAATATGCACCATCACTTCGCCAATATTCTCGATTTTATCAATYAGCGTTAACCGAACCCACTCACTAATTAAATGCCCCTCTGAGACACTAATCATCGAGTCGACTTGAATATGCACATCCACCAACGCTGACTCACCCATCTTTCTTGTACGTAGAAAATGCAGTGTTTTAACGCCTTTAACCTCAAGAATGACGCCTCTTATCTTTTCAACTGTATCCGCATCAAGCGCGGTATCAACCAACTCTTTACTGGCATCTAATACCAATTCAAAGCCTATTTTAATCACCATCACGCCAACCACAAGCGCGGCGATAGAATCAAAATAACGGTAGCCGGCCATTTCTAAACCCACCCCTAACAAAACAACAATGGATGAAATCGCATCGCTGCGGTGGTGCCAGGCATTGGCTTTTAATAAAGCAGAATTTGTTTCCTTCGCTACTCGCAACGTCAAGTGATACATCACCTCTTTGGACACGATAGATAACGTCGCTACCCCTATCACCAGCCAACCATATGTTAGCGCTTGATCGTTATAAAACCGGGACACCGCATCCCAAATAATACCCCCGGCCACTGCAATCAATAACGCGCCTAAAATAACCGTTGCTAATGTTTCAAAACGAGCGTGACCGTACGGGTGTTCTGCGTCTGCTTCTTGGCTTCCATGAATTGAGGCGTAATAAACCAAGCCGTCTGTTAATAAATCAGACAAGGAGTGAAAGCCATCCGCAATCAAGGCATGTGATTGGCTCAACCAACCAAAACCTATTTTCAACACAGACAACACTAAATTCACCACGCCGCCGAGGAGTGTGATGTTGGTTTTAGCCTGAGTGGTGGATTTTTCTTGTGACATAGTCGTTATTTAGTTGGGGCCCACTTCAATCGTCAAAATAAATTCATGGTCAATTTCTTCAGAACTAACAACCGTATGGCCATTAATTCTGCACCACGCTGGAATATCTTGCATAACCCCTGGATCGGTGCACGTTACCCGCACGTTATCGCCTGATGCCAACGTTTTAATAATATCTTGCGTTTTAATCACCGGCATAGGGCACATCAATCGACGCGCATCTAGCTCAATCATACTCGCCACGCCTCTTGGATTTCATCTGATTTTAGTGGCTGAACAGAAAAGCTCTTGTTTACGCCATTTTCCGTTACTTCAACATCAACCACATCTGCGTCTCTGCCTTGGCTAAAACGTGCAACAATTTTAGATGCCAGTTCAAGATCTTCATCATTGGCCGTTCCATCTAATAAGGTTAATGGGCCCTTGTGGCTCATTGTTCGTAAGGTTATAAATTGCTTTCTGTAGCCTTGTAAAAAATTGTTCTCGCCTTCTTCACGCGCAACGATCAGTTTAAAATGTGGCTTAGGTCGAATATGACGGCCCACCTTTAACAACATAATGTCATCAATTTCATAGTCTCTTTTACCGCGCGACGCCCACAAATCCGTTAGTTTTACTGAGTACGATTTATCCGTTAGGAAGCAACAGCCGCCCGCGGGTTGAGCGTAATCATCAAAACCAAACTTTTCTGCTAATGCCATTTGTGGCTTGCGCGTACGGCCACTAAAACCATATAGCTCATCACGGTTAACCCAGCCTTCACGTTCTGGCAGTGTTTCAGGCAAATTCAACGCGCACAACGGACGCAATAAACGGTCTTCCGCACCAGACTCTGCTGAAATAACCGGCATCGTTTCTTTACGCTGCGACATCGGCCGCTGGCCGATCACTTCACCGGTAATAATAAAGTCAAAGCCGTTTTCGTCGGCCCACTCTTTGGCCTTACCCACCATAAAGATTTTACAATCTAAACACGGGTTCATGTTTGCCCCATAACCGTGTTTTGGATTAATCAACACATCTTTATATTCTTCAATAATATCAATAATATGCAGCTTAATACCGAGTGTTTCTGCGCTCCAAAGCGCATTGTTTCTTTTCGGTTTCACCTTGTCTTTTTTGCGGATTGCATGGGTATGCCCTTCCACACAAAAGCCAGTGTAAAAGTTAATGCCTTCCACATGGACACCTTGTTCCAACATGACTTTTGCTGCTAATAGGGAATCTAACCCGCCTGAAATAAGTGCGACCGCTTTGCGTTGTATTGCCATGGTTCTCAATTAATTAAATAATTGGGCATTATACCGGATAGGCTTTTATTGTGTTTAAGCCGTTTCCTCACCTAATTTATAAGAAAACACATCAGCTTACCTATAAATACTTAAAAAGCACCGTCATTTACGCCCGCTTTAATGATATGTAGCGCCTTATTCGATATACTTTCCGCTTAATTAATAACCACTCGTTTACCGTGTCAAAATCAAAACAAGACTTGATGACCTTTCAAGGCCTTATTCTTGCCTTACAAGAATATTGGGCTAATCAGGGTTGCGCCATTCTCCAACCTTTAGACTTAGAAGTAGGAGCGGGCACGTTTCACCCCGCTACGTTTTTGCGCGCCATTGGCCCAGAGCCTTGGGCAACAGCTTATGTTCAGCCTTCGCGCCGCCCGACGGATGGCCGCTTTGGTGAAAACCCCAATCGATTGCAGCATTACTACCAATTTCA
>JAESRY010000196.1 GCA_016764415.1 Cycloclasticus sp.
CAGTGCAGCGTGATAAAAAGCGGCAACGATAAGAGAAACAATTAACGCAGCAGACCAAGGCGAACCGATACTGGCAAGAACCGTGTCATAGTCAGACAAGCTTAATAGAGCAACTTTAAATGCAAACCAAATTGTAAGCGGGATAAGCGCAACAGCCGTTACACGTTGCGCCCACCAATGATGCAAACCATCCTTCGCTGAGCCTAAGCCTTTCGCATGGCCAAGTGGTGTTCTTAAACTCATGCTACCCTCCTATTCCAGATGAGAACGCAATAACCCAAACCATAAAGGTTAAAAAGCCAGCCGTACCAATGACAATAAATGAAGACTTCTCAACCTCGTCTTTTTCAAAGCCATAACCCACATCCCATATCAAATGTCTGATTCCATTTGATAAGTGAAAAAACAGCGCGAATGACCAACCAAATAAAATTAGGCGTCCAATAAAACTGCCCATAAAGTCTTGAGCCGACATGAAAGCTTCTTCACCACCTGCAAGCGCCATAAGCCACCAAACCAGAACAAGTGTGCCCATGGTAAGAAACGCGCCTGTGCCACGATGGACGATGGAAATGATTGCTGAAAGCGGCAACTTGTATACATCTAGATGCGGCGAGAGCGGTCTATTGTTACTACTCATAAAAACCTCTTGTGGAAAATAAATTTAAATTAAAAATCAATGCAACGTCCGTTCTTTTCCCAGTCGCCGTAACGAGTAGGCTCCAGTCCAGAACGTCCATTTAGCTCTTTTGTTGGTTTTGGTGGAATCTCTTTGTCGTCCTTTTTGACAATCGACTTTTTCGATACGTCTTTAGAATCTTGTGCTTCTTTTTCCATGATTAACAGGCGAAATGTTTGAACTCGTAAGATTAAAACATCAAGCCTTGTTATTCAAGGCCAAACTTGAGCTTTATTGTACCGCAGCATATAGCTTTTTAACGATACAATGGGCTATCAATAATTTATAACTAATACCTATACAAGAACAATGGATAACATAACTTTGTACGACCTTTCAAAAAACAAAAGCATCATAGCTTTTTCAGGCAGTGATGCTGACACGTTCCTTCAAGGGCAAGTTAGCTGTGATGTGCTTAATCTAGCTGAAACGAATACGGTTTTCGGATCACTGTGTAATCCGAAAGGTAGAGTAATCTGTGTTTTTCATCTTTTTAAACGCTTAGACATCTATTACATGGTGTTATCAAGCACATTATCCAAGAATATTCTCAAACGTCTAAAAATGTTTGTTTTTCGCTCAGATGTTTTAATTGAAGACGTATCAGAAAATCATTACACCTTCGGCGCTAGAAAACAGCACGTCAAAGAGTTGATTGATATTGTTGAAACGTTCGCAGTCGTTAGTATTAATAGTAAAAGTGATTTAACGATACTCATCATTAATAAAAAATACATCGGCGCCTTAGAACAATCCAACGCTATTTCTATCAGTGAACAGCTAAGCGAATGGAATCACGCGCTTATTTCAGAATGCATCCCAGATATAACATCTGATAGCAGTGAATTATTTATTCCACAAATGCTGAACTTAGACGCTTTAGAGGCCGTTGATTTTAAAAAGGGTTGCTATACAGGCCAAGAGGTCATCGCTCGATTGCATTACAAAGGAACTAGCAAAAGGCGTTTGGTTATATATACCGCTTCTGAAGCACATGCTCCTGCAGAAGCCATTCATGCACCAAATGATAGCAATAGTATTGGTACCATTTTGAATTGTAATAAAACTTCAAATAATGACTATACTGGGCTTGTCGTTCTCAAAATTGAATACATGAAGGAAGGGTTATTAGTGCTAGATAATGCTCATCAATTAAGCATTAAACTGGCACCATACCGCTTAGACTAGATAACTCAYTGAAAGGAGCATACTAGTAAATAAGAGTTTTTAGCCGCTAATTCACAAACACCTTCTAGAATTATCAAGAAGTAGATTGGACATCAATTCCTGCTTTAAAAAAACTTGGCTTAGACGGCGAAATTGAAGAAATTTTTATTACCGCTTTGCCTTATGACTTACAGAATATTTATTAGGTCATCATAAAGGTCATCGAAACTAGACGATTGCGTTGCTAATAAACGCGCCTTTCCATCTTTATCAAAAACAAATACTGCGCCGCTGTGTGATACCTCGTAATTACCGTCTTGATCCTCTTCACCATAACCAAACGTTACACGATATTTCTTTGTCATTTCTTTGATGACTGCATCCTCTCCACGCAAACCTATAAATGCTGGGCCAAACGTCTCTGTGTATTTTTTTAGTTTCTCTGCTGAATCACGCTTAGGGTCAACTGAAATAAACAACACTTTGAATGAATCTGCTGATGGACCTAGCTTTTTGATGACAGCGGCTAATTGATGCATGGTTGTTGGGCAAATTTCTGGGCACGAGGTAAAGCCGAAAAAAATCGCTACGGTTGAACCTATGTAATTTTTAGCCGTCACTTGTTGGTTGTTTTCATCCGTTAGTGAAAACTCCAAATCTGGTATTAACCCCTTTATATTGGTTAGCTTAGTAGGCTGTTCTTGCGCGCACCCTGTTAGCAATAGCATTAAACATACAGCTGAAAATATCACTTTATTCATTATCTTTACTCTTTTCAAAATTTAAACGCCGGCGTAGTACCAATATAAAGCCCAATACACTCATCATGCTCGCGGGTATCCATGTGATGAGCCCACCATAAATTTGATCTACCATCGGGCTAATCGGCCATGCACGTCCACATACATCATACACATCATAAATAACCTTATTCGACAGCGTTAAGTACGCGCCTAATAATTGCTGTGGCACCACAACCACTAACATCATCGCAATGCGCACGGCAAACCCTTTCGATTCGCCTTGCCAGTCTGACCCTAAAATAAGCCACCAAAATAACAGCCCATCTATTAACATTGACCAATTCATCAAATAATACAAGGGTTCGCTGAGCATCGCAGAAAAATGAACACCTGGCATTAACCAAAGGTATATTAAGCCGACAAAAACCACCGGTGCAACAACRGGATGTTGAATCACATGATATATGAACTCAAATGGCSACCTGATARSCGYTGGCAGACACCKCCAAGCAGAAAATAGCTGGGGGMAACCRAKRCTAATGATTTGAACGCCGCCTAAAACAATCAATAAAGGTGCTAAATGATGCAGAACAAGGTGCTGAAAACGATGCACCCAAAACATATACTGCGAGAGGTAATCCAGATAGGTATGTGAAACGATATAAATAGACAACACGCCCAAGTAGAAACTAGCAACTTGCCARTAGTATTTAGCCGTTTTGTRTTGCTTGCTGGTTGCGCGCATRCCCRSSYAATAAAATGCGCCTAAACCAATAACGAACACCACCAAAGCAGGTGAAAACTCCCACGGGGTTAAAAACGCAATAATTGACATGTAAAATTCAACCAGAAACAAATAAAAAGCTACTAAAATAAAAGGAAATGTTGGAGATAACTCTCAAAAGTTATTATATCCAAATTGGGTGCTCTATAAATATAAGAGCCTACAATTAAATTGTCTTAAGCGCCTCTTATTAACCTTAGCCACATTTAACTGACTGTTAGAGAAACAATTCACTATTCCAATAAAAACTTACACGTATTACCACCCGTCGCCATACAGCTTGTTTGCTCGATTTTCTGATCTAACACCGTGGAAATAAATAATCGATCAAACTCACAAATCTCCTTATGTTTCATAGCAATATCATGGTAGACACAATTACAAGCCGTAATTTTCACAGCCCCCTCAATTTCTAATTGTTTATCCGCACTTACCTCATAGCCCATGGTTTGCATTGTTGTCATCAAGAAATCGACTTTTTCTTGCTTTGTTAGATCACCAACTTGTGCCAAAAGCTTATTTGCCGTTTGTTTGCCCAATCTGCTCATAAATGCAGCAAACTCTTCTGAGCCCAAATTTTCTTTTAAATCATCCAATAGCAACTCAGAAAACCATGCATATTGTTTAGGGAATAAACTAAGCCCAAGTTCAGTTAAAACATAAAGGCGAACTGGTCGACCCGCTGTTTTAGTCAGCGCTCCTTGCTGAATAAGGCCATCACGTTCCAGAATCGACATATGTTGCTGAACAGCTGTTCTAGAAATATCTAAAGCTTCAGCCAAGGTATTCGTCCCTACACCCTCTCTTTTTTTTAAAAGAAAATTGAGTATTACTTGTTTTCTATTACCCATCTAACCCCCTTGTTGAAACTTACTAAACTTACTAATAAGTTTAATTACAAATTAACAGATTACTTTAAAAAACAATAAATTCATGTTATTCGTCTTTTAACATGTTTATGTTGCATAAGTAATATTTCATATATACAATTGCATGCAGCTGACACTAAGCAGCCATAAAACTATGAATGTAAAAAACACTTCTTTCATCTCATTAAAGCGCCTTGGGATACTCATACTTGCAATATTTTCTGGTGCGCTTTACGCAGTTGAAAGAGAATTCACGCTGACCATAGAAGAAATGCAAATCACTGTCGCTAAAGATTTAGACTACAAAGTGTTTGCTTTTAACGGGCAAGTTCCTGGGCCACTCATTCATTTAAAAGAAGGCGATGATGTTATTATTCATGTGGATAATAACACATCACTATCACATACCATYCATTGGCATGGTGTTTTGCAAACTGATAGYTGGCGTAATGATGGCGTTCCCGGCATTACACAAAAACCTATAGAGCCTGGCGAATCTTTTACCTATCGATTCAAAGCAGATCGGATTGGAAGTTTATGGTATCACTGCCATGTGAACGTGAACGAGCACGTAGGTATACGCGGCATGTGGGGMCCACTAATTGTAGAGCCAAAAAATCCGATRGCGATTGAAAARCRCGTCACCAAAGAAGTTATTATGATGCTTTCAGCATGGGAAAGTGCTAATGCTGAAAAATTCGGCACAGGGGCAACCCCTTATGATGTTGAGGATTACTTTTCAATCAATGCTAAATCATTCCCATCMACCCAACCCATTAGGGTAAAAAAAGGCGACGTTGTTCGCGTACGGTTTTTTGGAGCCGGTGGTGCATTTCATACCATGCACGTACATGGGCACGATATGCTCATCACACATAAAGATGGCTTACCGCTTGAGCACCCTTATAAGGCCGACACGGTATTAATCGGTCCGGGCGAGCGATATGACGCCATCATTGAAGCCAATCAWAATGAAGGACGMTTTATTTTTCATGACCACGTGGATAAGCACGTGACRGCAGGYGGRAAATWCCCTGGTGGTCCCATCACTGTTATTGAATATGAAGGCACCCCTATGGATGAWTGGTATSWCTGGAAGGACATYAAGTATAACTCAGAYTTTTTCTTTACTGATGCCATGAAMAAAGGGTTTGGYTTAATAGAGAGTGAGGGCTTTAAAGGAAAATCATTAACTCGCAAAAGAAGACGTAAAAACMRTGAGTAACTTAATAAAAGCCTGCTTCTTCTTTAGCATGATAGCCMTTAGCTCGKCCCATGCWATTGAAGGSAAAGGCATTCTTAATCAACAATGTGCTAGTTGCCACAAYCTGAMGGGGCYRGCCGCACARACAGTTGATGAATYSTGGAAACGATTAGGRCCMGACTTATTTCAAGCAGGCTCAAAATACAAKGCTAAATGGCTRGAAACATGGCTAACTAAACCAACAAGAATACGMCCYGCYGGTTACCACRCSRTRCAWAAYATTAAACYCRGYACAAAGCRAGATGTCRTWGACAAAACRCGKCTAACAAACCATGTGTCACTCTCARCAAATGAGGCMAAAGYGGTTACTCAARCATTRATKAGCTTGAAGGCAGCCGATAANATRTTGAWGMAAGSYGCTTATAAAAGCGGGAAGRTTTCACCCMTACTKGGGGAAATGGTATTTGATAAGTTCAATGGTTGTATGGCTTGCCATCAAATTGAACCCGGCTATGGCGGTCTCTCTGGCCCTGAAGTTTACACCGCAGCAAAACGATTACAACACGACTATTTAGTCAGCTTTATTAGTAACCCACAAGCTTGGAATCCAAAGACGCCCATGCCAAATTAACACACATCTCAAGCTAATATT
>JAESRY010000050.1 GCA_016764415.1 Cycloclasticus sp.
CGGTCCAATAAAGTGCCAAGCAATATCAAGGTGCGCCAGTAATCGCTGTTTCTTCAGCGCTTCTTGTAAATAATTTTCACCAAAATCTCGCTGCCCCTTTTTATAAAGCGCCATCACATCTTCTGCTGGGCGCGTTTTACTCACTACCAGCAGTTTCACTGGCACTTCATGCGCCTTAACCAAACTGCCAATTAATTCACGTTGCGTAACATATCGTTGTAATAAAGAAGGCATTATTTAAATTCGCGTCTATACTTAAATTAAAGCTGGAGTTACATACACTAGTGTTGGTGTTATTTTCTAGTTAATTCATTATACAAACAACTACGCTCTCTGGGGCAAAACGGATTTAAAACATGGATATTTCAGACTTATTAGCCTTTAGCACCAAAAACAACGCCTCCGACTTGCATCTTTCAGCCGGCTTACCTCCAATGATTCGAGTAGATGGTGATATTCGTCGAATAAACATGCCAGAGCTTGAGCATAAAGAAGTACACGCAATGATCTACGACATCATGAACGACAAGCAACGTCGTGACTTTGAAGAGTTCCTTGAAGTCGATTTCTCGTTTGAACTGCCGGGCATAGCCCGCTTTCGTGTTAACGCATTCAACCAAGACCGTGGCGCAGCCGCCGTATTTAGAACCATTCCTGTGGATATCCTCACCCTAGAAGATTTAGGCTGCCCCGAATCTTTTAAAGAAATCATCAATGTCCCTCGCGGCATTGTATTGGTAACAGGCCCTACAGGCTCAGGCAAATCGACCACACTCGCCGCTCTAATGGATTATAAAAACGACAATGTATACGAACACATTCTCACCATTGAAGACCCGATCGAATTTGTTCATAAAAGTAAAAAATGTCTAATAAACCAACGCGAAGTACACAAACATACACACGGTTTTAGTGAGGCCTTACGCGTAGCGCTTCGTGAAGATCCAGACATTATCCTCGTTGGCGAAATGCGAGATTTAGAAACCATTCGCTTAGCACTAACTGCTGCCGAAACCGGTCACTTAGTATTCGGCACCTTACACACCAGTTCTGCAGCCAAAACCATTGATAGGATTATCGACGTATTCCCCGAAGGTGAAAAAGGCATGGTTCGATCCATGTTGTCCGAATCGTTACGCGCCGTTATCGCACAAACCCTTCTGAAGAAAATTGGTGGCGGTCGAATTGCCGCATGGGAAATAATGACAGGCACATCCGCGATACGTAACCTTATTCGTGAAGGTAAAATCGCACAAATGTATTCCGCCATTCAAACAGGCCGTAAAGATGGCATGCAAACACTCGATCAACACATGACCGAACTCGTTCAAGCCAGGCTTATCACACGACAAGACGCCAAAATGAAAGCCGTTGACAAAAAATTATTCAGCTAAACCAACAGGAGCCCAGCCACATGGATTTTGATTCATTATTACAGCTTATGGCCCATAAAAAGGCCTCCGATTTATTTATTACGGCTGGTTGGGCTCCTTCTTTGAAGGTAAACGGAACGTTACAACCCATATCAAAAACAAAATTAAGTAACTCACAAACACTTGAAATAGTTCTTGGCATCATGACGCCTGAACAAAAAGAAGAGTTTAATGCAACTAACGAATGTCAATTCGCCATTCAGCGACATGACATTGGCCGCTTTCGTGTCAGCGCGTTCACTCAAAGAGGCAGTGCAGGCATGGTACTGCGTCGAATTGAAAGCAAAATACCTACCTCTGAAGAGCTAGGCCTCCCGCCCATCTTAGATGACTTAGCCATGACGAAACGTGGGCTAATTATTTTTGTCGGGGCTACCGGTACAGGCAAGTCAACGTCACTAGCTGCAATGGTCGGATACCGTAACCGGAATAGTACCGGACATATTATTACCATAGAGGACCCGATAGAATTTTTACACAACCATGCTGGTTGCGTAGTTAGCCAGCGCGAAGTAGGTATCGACACAGAGTCATACGAAATCGCATTACAAAACACGCTACGCCAAGCACCTGACGTTATCTTAATTGGCGAAATACGAACGCGAGAAACCATGAATCACGCCATTGCTTTTTCCGAGACCGGGCATTTATGTTTATCAACACTGCATGCAAATAATGCAAACCAAGCACTTGACCGTATTATTCACTTCTTTCCTGAAGAAGCGCATAGCCAATTATTCATGGATTTATCCCTCAACCTAAAGGCATTAATTGCCCAGCAATTAGTGCCCACCATTGACGGAAAAGGCCGTATAGCTGTTATTGAAATACTCATAAACACACCTCTCGCATCAGACTACATAAGAAAGGGTGACATTCATAAGCTGAAAGAATTAATGAAAAAGTCTACAGAACAAGGCATGCAAACCTTCGACCAAGCCTTATTTGAATTACACAACGAAGGGAAAATTAGTTATGAGAACGCCCTACTTCATGCTGATTCGAAAAACGAAGTTCGCCTTATGATTAAACTAGGCGAAGGCTCTCCATCAAACCTCAGTTATGACGATGACATACTCCTTATCGATAAGTTCTAAAACACCGCTTATCCGATAAAAAACACCTTTCATCTGCTATGTCTGGACACAATTCAAAACCAAGTTTAAATTGTAAATTATGAGACTCCTGAAAAATACTAATGGCACCCAAAAGAAACAAGGCTTCACCCTTATTGAGCTGATAGTAACAATGGTGATTGCCGGTATTTTACTAACTATTGGCATCCCTAGTTTTAACTCTTTTGTTAAAAATAATCGGCTAACAACTCAAATTAATGACTTAGTAACCGCCGTAAACCTTACCCGTAGCGAAGCTATAACACGCGGTTTTAGTGCCACTATTTGTAAAAGCAATACGGGAACGTCTTGCACAGGGAACTGGACAAACGGTTGGATTGTTTTTGAAGATCAAAATGGAGACGGCGTAGTTGATGGCGGCGAAACAGTTCTACGTGTTCATGCTGCATTACAAGGCGGCAACACCTTAACTTTCGGTAACAATAGGATTACTTATTCATCTCAAGGAATAGCCGTCGGCTTCAACGACACATTTAAACTGTGTGATGACCGTGGAGCAACAGAAGCGAAAGGTGTTATTACATCAAATACAGGCAGAGCTAGACAAGCTATTGATAGCGATGCCGACGGCACTGTTGAAGATGGAAGTGCAACCAATATTACGTGCCCATAAATATGCTTACAAAATTACAAACAAATAAAGGGTTCAGCCTAATAGAAATAATGGTAGCTGTTTTTGTGCTGGCTATTGGGTTGTTAGGCATCGCAGGCCTACAAGTAACCGCTATAAAAAGTAACCATACTGCGCTCTCACGAACTCAATCCACGCAATTAGCTTACGACTTAGCCGATAGAATGCGTGCCAATATGCCAGGCACAATAGCCGGTGGTTACTTAGCAACCGCCGCCCCGGGAGAGACCTATAATTGTTTTGATGACTTTACGGGCACAGCAAGCGCGGGGCTATGTTCTCCTGCTGAAATGGCTCATGCAGATTTAGACTGGATATTTTCATTGGCAGCAAGCAACTTCCCTCAAGGTGCTGCAGCTGTTAGTTGCACCTCCCCAGCTGGCACTAATGTCACCGCTGATACTGCAGCAGCTGATTGTTCACAAGACTTCTCCCACACGATCACTATAAGCTGGAACGAGCAAGATGGTACAAATGGTTTAGTTGGGAAATCTATTAATGTGGAGTTCGAACCATGAGTAGTCAAAAAACAACACCTCATAAAACAAATCCACAAAAAGGCTTTACATTAGTAGAGCTAATGATCGCTCTAGTTATTGGATTAATTCTAACCGCCGGAATATTGCAATTATTCGTCTCCAATAAGCAAACGTATCGCGTTACAGAAAACGTATCTCGCTTACAAGAAAATGGTCGTTTTGCAATGCACTTTCTCACTAATGATATCCGCATGGCCGACTTTTGGGGATGCCGCGGTCAAGAAATAACTATTGATAACAACCTGAATGCAGATGCCAACTTCGATGCATTTAGCACTTCTTTAGGAGGCACAAATGATAGCGGCATCAACGGTTCTGATACCATCACCCTTAAAGGTGCCTTCCCTAATGCTTTTGACACCACTAGCATTTCAAAATCGCCAGCTAGTTTTCAACTTGCCGATAGTACCAAACTCACAGGGACCAGCTTAATACTACTAAGTGATTGCTCTGACGGAGATTTAATACAAATGACAAATGCTGCTGGCACGTTCACGCCTTCCGTCGCGGGAGGTGGCGTTCTAGGAAATGTCACTACAATCCTTAGATCTGACTATGACGGCACAGATGCTAAAGTCTATCAACTAAACTTTGTCACCTACTCCATTCAACAAGGTTTCAACGGGCAAAATGCTTTATTCAAAAGTACTAATGGCGACACCCCTCAAGAACTAGTTGAAGGCATTGAGAATATGCAGATTCTTTATGGTGAAGATACCGATGCAGACGGCGCAGCAAATTATTACAAGCCCGCTGGTAGTGCAGGCCTAAATATGGACAATGTTGTGGCCGTAAGAATTAGTCTTGTCGCCGTCACACTTGAAAACAATGTTACCCAGCAAGCAAATACATACAATATTTTTGGCGGGGCGACTATAACGCCTACAGACAACCGTATTCGTCGCGTATTCACATCAACCATCGTTATTCGTAATCGACTTTCCTAAAATGAGAAACTTTCAACACAAAACCAAGCAATCGGGAGCCGTCTTATTTATAAGTCTTATCCTGCTATTAATTATGACGCTGCTTGGTATATCAGGCATGCAAACAACTATTTTAGAAGAAAAAATGGCGGGTAACTTCCGAAACGCAAACCTAGCATTCCAGTCTGCTGAAGCCGCTCTGCGTGCATCAGAAGGTTGGTTAAGTTCACAAGCAAGTGAACCGCTTGCAACCAACAACGGAACAACGGGTGTGTGGACAAATGCAGTAGACCCAGACACCACTAACAGTGATGAATGGTGGGAAGAGCGGGATAACGTTTGGTGGGTCGCTAATGCTGTTTCCTACGGTACAACGCTAAGTGGAATTACCACGCCCCCACGCACAATTATTAAATATAAAACGTTTCAGTCAGATACATTACTGGCAGGAACCGGGGGCTCAGCAACAGGTCTAACTTTTTATCAAGTGACATCACGCGGAACAGGCGGAACAGATCAAGCCAAAGTATTATTACAAAGCACAACAGCAAGGAGATACTAATTATGTTACGAATACAATTAAGCGCGCTGGCTCTTGTCAGCATACTTGCAGCCTCTACTACACATGCAACTAACCTCAATTTAAGCCCCGTACCCCTGTTCTTAGGGGGTGCTGTGGAACCAAACATTATGTTTACCTTGGATGATTCGGGTTCAATGCACTGGGAAAATATGCCGGATGATAATTGGACTTTCTTCATTTACCCGCGAGCTAATAATGTGTATGGACCTTCTAATTATGGCAATTTTGTGCCTGTTTTTTCAGATATTACGTATAGCGTCAGAATAAGAAGTGGTGACATCAATAAGGTTTATTACAACCCGTCTACTGTTTATAGGCCATGGTCAAATGCAACAGGTATTTCAATGGGCGATGTGGACGTCACCTGCGCTCCCCATAACCCGTTCGACACAGCTAAAGGCTGCAGAGACTTAACAGTAAACAATATAGAAACGGCGAACTGGGAAACATACAATGGCGATGGCACAACATTTCCTGGTTCTGTAACCACCGAAAGTAATGTAAGTAAAACATTCTGGCCAGCCGTATATTACAATTACCAAGGCGGGGATCCATGGACTGTTGCTAATTATCAGAAGATTGAAATTATGCCAGCAACTGCAACTTATACAACCAGCGCCTCAAGAACAAACTGCGCAACAGCACCGATCTGCACTTACGCTGAAGAAATTCAAAACTTTGCCAACTGGTATAGCTATTACCGCTCGCGTGTACTCACTGCCCGGGCGGGCATAGGCAGAGCCTTTGCAAACCAGGGTACTAATATTCGTGTTGGTTTCGCCGCTCTCAACGTTGGCTCGCGAACCATTGATGGTGTAACAAG
>JAESRY010000051.1 GCA_016764415.1 Cycloclasticus sp.
TTCAAGAGATGTATTTATATTCTTAAGTAGTGCGTCAATCTTATATTTAGGATAATTAATTTACTTAAAATAACTCTATATTTTATATTTTAGCTTGATTTAGATTTTTATATATGCTGAGTTAAAAATTCCATTATTCACCTACCATTATGTTAGGTTATGATTAAATTTCATATTTATTATTAATAGGATTAAATTTCTCTGTTTCGATTTAAATAAAAACTTATTAATTGAGATCAATAATCCTCAAACCTCTTTATACAACCAAATATAAATATTTATCTCTAGTCATTACTAAATCAGTGGATTTTTCGTCCTTTTTTTTCTGTTTCTAAATAATATAAGGATTTCTAGGTGAACTAATATCAACAATTAATAATTCATAGCCTTTCTTATGCAAACCTTGAAGTTCTTTTGCCAAGATTGCACGCGGAGAAAACGGCATCACCGCTCCCGATTTTAAATATAAATCGGATAATACCCRAGCAGTTTTATCGGCCCAAGGAAGCACTCTAAATGTTGTTGGATCTGGCACGAGTATCATGTCGCCTGCGCCGCCCATTTCATCATTACCAAACCCACCATCTTCACTAAACACCGGTAAGAATATATTGTTTGCCGAATCCATAGCAAAAATGGCATGCGTGCTGGCCAAGCCATTTTTTAGTGTTGAGATAAACACCTTAACGGGCAACATTTTGCCACGCGTTAAGCCATGTTGATCGCAATAAGTAACCCTCACAAAGTTAATATCATCTGTTTGGAGACGTTTGATTAATGCTTTAGCAGCTGCGCTTTGTTCGTTATTCCATAGTTTATGTTTGCTAATGAAATTATCTAAGCCAATTGACGATACGATGCCTTTATTTTTATCGCTCATACTGTTCCCACCCCTTTAAGTTTTTTATAGCAAATAGCGTTACAAGAAGAAGGTATTGTTCTCTTGTAAACAATCTGCATCGATCAAGTTAATTTGCTTTACCGCCACCTTCCAAACATCCGCTTTTTTAACCAACGAATACCCCACCCAACCAGATAAAATTCGATGTTTTCCGTCAAATAAAGCATCAATAATAAAGCTGGCTCTAGCGCATACTTCGTCGTCCTCACCCTGCCAGTATTCAACATTTCCAAGTACGTGGCGTGTTCGTATCGCTGGCACCATTGAATAGGCAACGCCCGTACGAATACGCGCCACGCGATCTTCTAACCTACGCCTATCATGAAATTCTAGGGTTATTTCTTCTCTAGGATCACTCGCCGGATAACTACTGGGAATCCAATAAATACATTCATCGCTGTAACAATCTAGCCACTCTTCTAAGCGCAAGTCATCGGCCAACCTCGCTTCAGCAAATATCAATGATTCACAGGCTTGCCTGTCCGCCATATTAACCAAGGCCGTTGAATGAACCGGGCCGTCCAGTTGCCATTGTTCATGCAGAATCATCAAACGGTCATACAAAGCATCGTTTACGTAGTATGAATCTTGAGCTGAGGATTTATTGTTCATGGCATTAACCCAGTGATGATTCGTCGTTTGATTGCATGAGTTTTTTCCACTCGGCAAAGTATGAACGCATGTGAATATCAGACGAAATTAAAGACGTCAGTACACCATTTTCATCTGTTTTATCCACATTCGTATGAAGGTGCCTGCTCATATCAATCCAATCAATTTCACGCTCTTGCATGCCCTTAAAACAGGCTTCGAAGCTCGCCGTATCATCCGGTTCTCCGAAGGCTGTAAAATCTTCTTGAGTACGTAGCCTTAAAGTATTAACGGCAGCAGGTACGTTATCTATCACTGTCGAGTACCACGACATATCCGACAAACCAACCGATAATGGGGTAATCACTTGCAACTGATTGCCAATAAACAATAAGTTAGGAAAAATATTTAAATTCATCCCTGCTCCGGTGGACATTTCAAAATACTCACGGGCTTTTTGTTCACCCACTTCAGCAGTCAGTTGTTCAACTAATGATTCACGGCCAGGTTGTGGTCGCTGCCTGTCAAATGCTGACGCCTCGTACATACAGGGGCGCTGATCCAAAAAGGTATGCCCATTACCCAGGTTTTGAGAATACATGGGTGTGCTATCAATACCGCCAGAAAAATAATCCAGATCCATGCCGGCACCATAGCGCTGTTGCGTCATCTGTAATAATGATTGGTGTGAAAATTCTGGGTGATAGCCATCACCCGCATTGTCGTACAAGCATTTCCAATTCGCATGTACCGTGAATTGTTGCACACCACTTATGCGAATCGCCTTATGATTGCCACCGTTATGCTCAATCCATTCATCTATCCGATTGGCGCTCGATTTTAAATGCTCGTTGATTCCCTTTTTGCCCTTTTCTACGTTTAACGTGGCAAATATGAACCCTCTATATTCCGACACATACGGCACCTTTTTTAAATCAAAGTGACTCTTATCGAAATCTTCACCGTACGCATCAGCATGAGGAACTGCAGCGCACTGTCCCGTATTTTTAAATGTCCAACCATGGTATGGGCAGGTAAAGAAAGGCGTGTCAGCCCCTTTTTTTTCTCGGCAAACCGTCGCCCCCCGGTGCGTACACCTATTCAACAATACATGTACTTTGGACTCTTTGTCTCGAGTAACAATAACCGAGCGCAACCCCATTTTTCTTGCAACAAAGCTATTTGGCTCAGCTATTTCACTGGCATGCGCCAAGTAAACCCAGGTTTCTCCAAATATTTTCTTTTGTTCTTTTAAAAAAAATCTGCTCATCTGTATACACCGTTCGGTGCACTCTACCGGCTTGCACCAAGTCATCTAAATCGTTCATTACTCTCCAACCGGCTTCCAAATTCTGAATATAGAATATGCTACTATCGAATTTAAGTGTCAATGACTAATTAGATGATTTTCTGAAACAACTTAAAATGAAAATACACGTTTTACATCACGTCCACATTCCCATTTCTCATGGAATTAGCGATTATCTTGACGAAAGCTCTCATCAAGTTAGCCATAGCTATTTATCTGAAAACCCTGATTTACCCGCCCTAGCCGATATTGACTGGTTGATTATTATGGGTGGGCCGATGAACGCTAATGACACACATAAACACCCCTGGCTCGCGTCAGAAAGACAGTTTATAAAAGATGCCATTGACGCTGGCAAAATGGTGTTTGGCCTTTGTTTAGGTGCGCAACTCATCGCGCAAGCACTCGGCGCACAAGTCACCACAACCAATTCTGCTGAATTTGGCTGGCACACAGTGTCGCTTGCCGATGACATTCAAGATACGTTTTTAGCTGGTGTGTTTGAGCAAGACACT
This sequence comes from Cycloclasticus sp., assembly GCA_016764415.1. Classification (GTDB taxonomy): domain Bacteria; phylum Pseudomonadota; class Gammaproteobacteria; order Methylococcales; family Cycloclasticaceae; genus Cycloclasticus. Next base: position 3,317 of record JAESRY010000051.1, read on the forward strand.
ATGCTCTTTCACTCACACGGAGACACCTTTGGTCTGCCTGTCGGGGCAAAAAGAATTGCTTCCAGTGAAGCGTGTGAAAACCAAGGATTTATATACAGCGATAATGTAGTCGCGATTCAGTTTCATCCAGAAATCACGCCTAAGCTCGCCCAACTATTCAACAAAGAGTGCCAATACCTTTGGAGCGATAGCCCTTATTACAAACTTTTCAGTGTAAACGACGACCATCAGTTTTTTCTGCAATCAGCGAATATTGTAAATAAATTACTTCATCAAATAGAACGGCAGGTAAGAACATCGCAGCAGCACCGCAGTTAACGCGGGTGCAACCAAGACGGTAGAAAAGTTAGCGCGTCGGTACTGACCGACGAGTTGAAATTAATATCGGATGCCTTAAGATGAGCTTGTAATTTCCCATCTTTGCACTCATCAAATATATCAATACAGCCGCCAACAAATTCGCTGTTAATGTAGATTTGCGGCAGCGTTATCCAAGTCGTTTTTTCGTTCAGCGCTAAGCGCATTTCACGGCCACGATTACCTTCAACGTAATCTCCAGAATCTAAATTTATAATGCGATAAGGGACTTCATATTCATCCAGCACCTTAACTACTGCCCAACAAAATTCACACCACTCCAAAGCAAACATCACCACCTGTTTATCACTTCCTGCAATTTCGTTGTCTACTTCTTGAATTCGTTCTGCATTCATCTTTAACCCTTGCTTCGCTACTTAGACTATTAAAACTGATAGCCCGGGGTGGACTGAGATATCGTCATCTCATCCTCAGACATATCAATCGAAATATCATCGAATAGCAGCGTGGTTAAATAACGTTCGCCTGTATCGGGCAACATACACAATATATTTGAACCTTCAGGCGCAGTTTCTGCCACTTTTAAAGCGCCTGCTAACGTTGCACCGGCTGAAATACCCACAAAAATACCTTCTTTTTGCGCCAAGTCTTTTGAACACTGAATAGCGAAGCGCCCGTCAATCGGCAATAGCTCATCGATGCGCGTTCCATCGACCACCTCTTTGGTTAATTTAGGGATAAAGTCGGGTGTCCAACCTTGCATTGGGTGCGGGGTAAAATTCGGATGACTTTCATTTTCAACTTGAGGAATACCACTGCCCAGCAATTGCGCATTAATCGGCTCGCAAACAATTATTTTAGTATTCGGGCTTTTTACTTTTAATACCTGCGAAACACCATTCAACGTGCCGCCAGTACCATAGCCTGTTACCCAATAATCTAACGAAACATCCGAAAAGTCTTCAAGGATTTCTTCTGCCGTTGTTGTTACGTGTATTTGAGCGTTAGCAGGGTTTTCAAATTGTTTTGATTCCCACCAACCGTGTTTTTCTGCCAATTCTTCGGCTTTTCTTACCATCCCCGTGCCCTTTTCCGAGGCTGGTGTTAAGACCACTTGGGCGCCTAAAAATCGCATCAGTTTTCGTCGTTCAACGCTAAAACTTTCTGCCATTGTTACTACCAATGGGTAGCCTTTTTGCGCGCATACCATCGCCAAACCAATGCCAGTATTACCGCTCGTGGCTTCTACTACGGTTTGCCCAGGCTTTAGTTCACCACTGCGCTCTGCAGCATCAATAACGCCCATTGCAAGCCTGTCTTTAACCGAGCCCATGGGGTTAAACGATTCGATTTTGGCAAAAATATTAACGCCTTTGGGGCCTAATTTATTAATACGAACCACCGGTGTATTACCCACGGTTTCTAAAATATTGTTGTAACGCTTACCCATATTGTTTCTCCTTTTTTAACCTGCTTTTATAATATCATGACCAATATCTAATACTTCTTTAACCAAATCATCGGCGTGGTGCTGTATGGCGAAGCGTCAGATGGCCCATGGTTCAGCGAAAAGCTAAAAACCAACGAAGATATATCCGAAATCCGCGACATGCTGATTTTCGGCCAAAATGCAGTTTTGGGGGGCGCCAATGTGGACCCGCTCGCCGCCGTTACAGCCTTGCCAGATGATGCAGAAATATGTGGTTGTAACGGCGTATGTAAAGGTGAAATTGTGGCTGCGATTAGCGCAGATGGTTTATCGACATTAAGCGCGGTGCGCGTAACCACAAAAGCATCGGCTTCTTGTGGCTCTTGTACTGGCCTTGTTGAACAAGTTATGGCGCTAACCTTGGGATCTGGGTTTGATGCAAATGCGATAGAATCTATGTGCCCATGCACCGATTTGCAACATGGTGATGTCCGCCGCTTAATTGTCGTCAAACAGTTAAAAACTATCCCAGAAATAATGCAAGCGCTTGAATGGAAAACATCATGCGGCTGCCTAAAATGTCGCCCCGCACTTAATTATTACCTCATCTGCCAATTTCCTGGTGAATATATAGATGACAGCCAATCGCGTTTTGTAAATGAACGTGTCCATGCCAACATCAATCATAATGGCACTTACACGGTAGTACCCCGCATGTGGGGCGGTGTTACATCAGCAGCCGAGCTACGCGCCATTGCAGATGTGGTCGATAAATATAACATTCCAACCGTTAAATGCACTGGCGGTCAACGTATTGACATGCTGGGCGTTAAAAAAGCCGATCTGTTGGGCGTATGGGAAGATTTGGGCAAAGTAGGCTTTGTTTCTGGCCACGCATATGCAAAAGGTTTGCGCACGGTTAAAACCTGTGTCGGTACCGACTGGTGCCGTTTTGGCACGCAAGATAGCACAGGCCTTGGCATCA
>JAESRY010000128.1 GCA_016764415.1 Cycloclasticus sp.
GACGTGGCCAGAATGTTTCGGGTACCGCCGCACAAAATCGGACACTTAGAAAAAGCAACAAACAATAACATCGAACATCAGGGGCTTGAATTTGTGGTCGACACGATGATGCCTTGGGTGCGGCGCTGGGAGCAATCCATAACCCGCGACATTATAGGCCGCGACAACATGCGCACGCTGTTTCCTGAATTTTTACTGGACGGTTTATTGCGCGGCGATTCAAAAGCAAGAGCTGAATTCTATAGCAAAGCCGTTGGCGGCCCTTGGATGAGCGCCAACGAAGCACGAACAAAAGACAACATGAACCCCATCGACGGGCTAGATGATGTTTTAAAACCACTCAACATGACACCAGCAGGTAAAGAAAATGAATGAAGTAGTGATTACGTCCGATGGAACGGCGCAAGGTACAAAAGTATCGATAGGCGGGCGTAATGTCGAAGGGCTTTTAAAAGTAGTCGTTAACCCGATAAGTCCGGGGGTTATGGTCACTGCGCAGATAACAGTAAATGTAAATTATCTCAAGATGGTTGTTGGTGATTTAGATCTCAATTTGATTGAGTTGGATGGAGGGTGTGATGCGGAAGACGTGGCTGCTCTGCTTAAAGATATGTTATTCAAACAGGATAAATAATGAAACGTAAGTCATCCTTAATAGTTGTTTTTCTTTCTTGCTTATTTTATGCAGCATTAAGTTTTTACTTAAACATGAACTGGGAAGTTTATTCAGCGGCAGCGCTTGTTTTATTGGGTCTTATATGCGAAGGCGAACAGGTAACAACGGGCGAATACATATCAAAACTGGAATTAACAGCCAATAGCTTGGTGGTTATTAAGACAGATAAAGCGCTAACAGATGAACAACTAAAAAAGATGTCTAGAATTCATGAGGAAAGCTTGCCATCTGGCGCAAAGCTTTTAATTTTAGACGATAACTTCTCAATAATATCTGGCGCAGATGATCGGTTTATGAAAACAAACAATATGGCATGGGTGAAACAATGAAACGTAACCAAGTAAACGCACGAATGGTCGCAGGTTTTTGGGGTAAGGACCTAAAAGAGCCCAATAACTGGTATGCAATGAACGTGGTAGGCGATACGGCTGAAATTCGTATTTATGACATTATCGGCTGGCCGTTTGTTGATGCAGACACGTTTTTAAATGAACTGTCAAACATTCAGCAAAACAAAATATTAGTGCGTATTAATTCACCAGGTGGTGATGTTTTTGATGGCATGGCCATTTATAACGCGCTAAAAGACCATCCCGCGCAAATAACCACGCGAATTGAAGGCATAGCAGCGAGCATGGCCAGTATTATCGCCCTAGCGGGTGATGCGGATAAGCGCCAAATAGCAAAATCAGCCAGTTATATGATCCATAACCCGTGGTCTTTTTACGGTGGTGATTATCGTGAGGCTGAAAAAGCAGCCGATTTAATGAAGCGATTAGCCGCTCAATTAGCAGAAATTTACGCGGATGCAACCGGCGCAAAACAAGCCGATATTCAAGCGCTAATGGATAGCGAAACGTGGTTTTTCGGCAAAGAAGCCGTCGAATCCAGCTTTATGAGCAATGTATCAGACAAAGGCGCAGCGCAAACAGCAAAGTTTGACTTAAGCATGTTTGCTCACGCACCCAAATCAACCGAACCAACCAAACGAGATTTAGAACGGACACTTACGCAAGACGCTGGGTTATCCCGTTCGCAAGCGCGCCAATTACTGCACGGCGGGTTTGAATCATTAGCTACGCAAGACGCTAGCGATGATAAAGCTGTAAGTGCGGTACAAAACTTATTAAACACAATAAAAGGATAAATCATGTCAGAAGAATTAAACAAAATTGTTGCTAAATTAGGCGGCGCATTCGACGAATTCAAAGCAGAAAACGACAAGCGGCTTGACGAAATTGAATCCAAAGGCAAAGCAGACCCGTTGCTTGAAAACAAGGTAAACGCCATTAATGCAGCCGTTGGTGAGCTAAGCAAAGAAAAAGACCGCTTAGACAAAATTGAAGCCGCGTTAAATCGTGGTGATTTAGGCGGTGGCGGCGGTGCAAACGAAGAGCAAAAAGCTCAAGCCGAACATAAAAAAGCATTCGGTTCATATTTCCGTAAAGGTATTGAAGGTGATTTGCGTAACTTAGAAGTAAACGCGTCATTGTCAACACAAGTGGATGAAGATGGTGGTTTCTTCGTGCCTGAAGAAGTAGACACGGAAATTGGCCGCGTATTGCAAGACATGGGCGCAATGCGAAGCCTAGCGCGTGTTCAGCCAATTGGTTCAGCAACGTTTAAGCGCTTGCATAATATGTCTGGCGCAACATCTGGTTGGGTTGGTGAAGAGGAAGGTCGAATAAAAACCGGCACGCCAAAATTGAAAGAATTGGCATTTCAAGCAATGGAGCTTTACGCAGAGCCAGCAACAACACAGGGCATGTTAGACGATAGCGCCTTTAATGTTGAACAGTGGTTAGCGGATGAAATTGCGCTTGAATTTAGCGAGCAAGAATCAAACGCATTTATCACAGGTGATGGCATTAAAAAGCCACGTGGATTGCTTAGCTATAACGCGATTGCAAATGGTTCAGAAAAATTTGGTGAATTAGGCTTTATTGCATCCGGCGCAGCCGGTGCGTTTAATGGCAGCGATGCACTAATTGACCTATTCCACAGCGTAAAACGCGGTTATCGCGCTAATGCAAACTGGATGATGAATGATTTAACCTTTGCCGCTATTCGTAAATTGAAAGATGGCAATGGCGATTATTTGTTCAAGCCAGGCTTAATGGAAGGCGAAACATTCCAGCTATTGGGTAAAGGCGTAGAAATTGACGACTTTATGCCAGATTTAGCAGCAAACAGCTTGTCAATCGCGTTTGGTGATTTCCGCCGTGGTTATATGATTGTTGATCGCATGGGCGTTCGTGTACTGCGCGATGCTTACACAAGCAAGCCTTATATCAAGTTCTACACCACTAAGCGTGTAGGCGGTGGCTTGAACGATTCTAACGCCATTAAACTAATGAAATTCACTGTTTAATTAAACAGTAATTCATTCAATAGGCCGCCATTCGTGGCGGTTTTTTTAATTAAAAAAGGTACTTATTATGAAAGATTTACAAAGTAAATTAGGTTTTCTAGTTTCTATTGTTGCGGCAGCAATAACAGCAACGGCAAGCGGCGCAGGAATTGACTTGCAAGGGTTTAACTCAACAGTCGTTGTCTTTACAGCGGGCGTTATTACAGACGGCACGCACACGCCAAAACTGCAAGAGTCAGTAGACAACTCCGCGTGGACAGACGTAGCCGCAGGCGATCAGGTAGGCGCGTTAGTAGCCCTTACAACCAACAGCGTGCAAAAGGCAGGCTACAAAGGCAATAAGCGATATATACGCGCCGTTGTAACCGTGGCAGGCGCATCAACAGGCGGCATTTATAGCGCATTAGTTGTAACGGGTGATGCAAGCCTAAACCCTGTTGCATAACGTTAGTTAATAACAGCAAAAATGGCCGCCCAGTGCGGCCATTTTTTATAAATATTATGGCTAAAAGTAATCTGGTTGTTACCGTTAAAATCAAATGGTGGCTTGCTTATTTTTACCTGCCGATAATGTTTTTTTTATTGCGGATAGCTAGGTTTTATTATCCATTATTCACTCCAAATGCTAGCAGGATTAGCCATTGGATTAATCGCGGTATATACGCTCAAATAAACAGGAGATAAACATGTCAAATTTCACAGTAATAAAAGCATTCAAAGGCTCAACAACCGGCGCAAATTGTATCTCATTCGCCAAAGGCCAACCTGTAACGCAAGAACAACTAGGTGATGACCTGGTAAACGTTGCATTGGCTGAAAAATGGATTAAAAAAGCTGCCAAACCGAAGGCTGTTAAAACAGAGCCGGTTGAGCAAGATGAATTAGAAGCAGCGAACGCGCCAGCACCAGAAACAGCGGAAAAATAAAAGGGCTTAACCCATGCCAGAACAGCAAATAAAAACGCTACTAGAGCTCGGCTTATTCAACGCATTATTAGGGCTCGTCGGTGGTGGCGTTAGAATTTCGCTGGGCCTTGCTCCTAATGAATCGTTATTAAAAGAAATAGCGCGAATACTGTTTGTAGCCATGCCATTTGGTTGGTTGGCTGGTGGTATTGCGGTAGAAAATCAACTTAGCGAATACACAACATTCAGCGCAGCGGTGTTTACCGGGCTAATAGCCCACAACATTGCCAAGGCCGCAATGGATATTGGTATAGCTCAGATAATTAAAACAGTGTTCAAGCGATGAGACTTGTTAGACACAAATCGTTGTTTTTTGCCCTGGCTATGGCATGGATGATGGTATTGCTTGCAGCGTTAATCACCATATCTTCACTAATAAACATCAACATTACGCATTTAACAGAAGTCGTCAGCATGATGATGACAATTATCGCCGTGCTGTTCGTATGGGTATACGACTACACGTTGAAAGACACATCTGAAGATAGGCGGTCAAATGATGTTTATTAGTAAGCAAGACATCATCAAAGAAATGGCCAATAACCCTGATCGCATGGCTCAACAACACATTGATGTACATGAGCGCGTTGAACAATTAGTAAAGAGGATTGAAAGCTTGGAGCATTCACTCCGTAACCCCCGCAGTAATTTTTTAAACAAAACAGGATAATAAAATGTCAGTAACTTACACAGCAACATTAAAAAACACACGACTTAACGCAGTAACAACAGCTATTGGCGCAAGTGGCTTCATTCAAATTGGCACGGCTGGCATGGCTAGTATTCTAGCGACCATCCCTTTGGCGGCTACAGCAGCACCAGCAGCTTCAGGCGGTGTTTTAACATTCACAATGCCACAGAGTGACAACTCAGCGGACGCAACAAGCCCAGCAGCAGCAGAAGCGCGAATAGTAACGAGCGCTCTAGCAACGGTTGCGTCAGGCTTAACAGTTGGTATATCGGGTTCAGGCGCAGATGTAATACTTGATAGTGTTTCCATTACAGCCGGTCAAACAGTCACATTAAATTCAGCAGCTATTACTCATGGGTAAGCTTTTACTTACATTGTGCTTGCTATCGTTCGGTGCTTTTGCTGAAGACGTGCCGATGAGTTCATTGTCAAACGGGCAGGAATTGCGCGTGTCGATGGATGGCGAAACGTACACGAAAGCTTTTTTCAAAAGTGAGTGCTTTATTCCAACTGAAAAAGGGTTGGAATCAATGGCGCTTATTGAGCTTGAAGGTGATAACGGTGAATTGTTGAAGTGGAATTACACCACAACGACAGGCGGTGACTTTATATCAAGTACGGTTCTTAACGCTGGCAGTGTATGCAAAGAAAACGGCGATAGAGCTTATCTGGTGCCTAAATCACAGTTGTTAGGGTTACTCACGCAGTTAGCTAATATCAATGCGTCCGGTGGTAACACCATGGTTGCATTGAGGGCGATGTCTAGTTTGTTTGATAAGCAATCAGAAGTTGGCGCGGAGTTGGCAGAGATTAGGCGAATTATTGTTAATGAAGATTAGCGTTATTCTATCGGCGTTGATGTTAAGCGGATGCTCCTTAACGTTTGAGATAGAGAGAGGCAATTATACGTGTGTCAATCCTGAGCCGTGTTTTCATACACCGGAGTACGAAGCGTGAGGTCTAAGCGTTTTTTGGGCTTACACCGACATAAAAGAGGCACGGAAATAATGTTTAAAAAAGACGGTATTGAAAAAACCATTGTTGTTATTGAAGATTATGGCAGTGATTTATTTGGAGCGAACTTGAAGCATGACGATGGAAACGCAGGCTTTTACGATTTAAGCGATAAAATTTACACAGCAAATAGAGATTTATTATGAACATATTAAACAAGCAAGAGGGGTGGCGCTATCTTTGCTAATCTCACACAAGAAACGTGCACCGGTACAGGTGCAACACTAGCCCTAGCAGGTGCTACAGCAGGGCATTTAGGGTTCTCATTAAGCTTTGCTGATGGGGACTTGGTATCGTATGTGGTAGCAGATTCAGCAGGAATTATT
>JAESRY010000129.1 GCA_016764415.1 Cycloclasticus sp.
GCGATGCAGGAGCAATTGCCGATGCCCTTTGGGTATAAAGCTGAATTAAACAGATGTTTTTTTACTTCAAAGCAAATCATCCCCCGTGGGCATAAGAACGTAATACATTCAAGTAAGCTTAACGCATAAACCCTAACGCAAAAAAGCCCGGGCTCACGCCCAGGCTTCTATAAGCATTGTTTATACCCAGCTTCATTGAACGGGGAAAAGCCTTTCCCGTTAATTCAGCTTTAATAAAACTTGCTAATTACCACGCATAGTTTGCCGTCAAATATACATTTCGACCTTGACTTGGCACCTTAGCACCTACCGCCACATCTGAACCCATTGCTCTGTTAATAGCCGCTGTATGGTCAGCATAGTTTTTATCTAATATATTTTCAACGCCAAGGCCAATACTTAAACCTGTGACCGGTTCAATGTCTGCCCGTACGTGCAATAGACCATAACCGCCTGTATTTAACTCACCGTTATATGCAGCCACATCATTTTGAGCGCTATATGCTTCAACCTCTGTCGCAATAGACCAACTATCTTGAGCATAAGTCAATTGAGTACGCGCATTAAACGGTGCTATACGATAAAGATTGTCACCCGTATCACGGCGGCGGCCACGAACATAGCTCACTGTACCGTCTAAGCTTAGGTTGCCAGACAACTCATAACTCCACTCCACATCCATGCCATAAAGCTCGGCATCAACATTGGTGAATTGAAGCGCATCACCTGCTCCATTCGCATTGGACACTCCGTTTGCAAAGCCATTTGTACTCACTTCACCTTGAATATAATCGTTCACATGGTGATAAAAAGCACGCGGCGCAACATATAGGCCACCAGCAGCGTATTCCAACCCAAGTTCAAGTTGGTAGGCTACTTCAGCGTCTAGGTCAATATTACCTATATAGCGATTACCATCAGCTAAACCACCGGTTGCTTCTAGAGGCAACCAAAGGTAGCGCTCTTGATACGATGCTGAGCGTGTTTTACGCGCCAAACCTAATTCAACAGACAACTCATTCGACAACTGCTGAGTTAGCACCATGCTCACATCCACATTATCATCTTCCACTGAGCGATCCGCCGCATTGAATGCTGCTTTAAGCGCCTGTGTAGGTGCTGGCGCCATAAAGAAAATATCCACATCACCTGCATCCATCTCAACACGTGTGTAACGCAAGCCTGTTCCTAAATTCAAGCCATCACCTAAGCTACCGTTCCATTCTGCGAACACGCTATATCTATCACGTTCCACACCGTTGAAATTATCAACGAAGAACATGCTTGTAGGATCAGATATGTATGACTCATGATTTGATTGGTCACCTTCTAGGCCAAGACTCAAATCGCCACCGGCTACCGGCATGTTATAGACCATTGATAAGCCGCCACCATCCACTTCTGTTTGATTTTGTCTGAATGTTCCGCTATTACTGCCATTAGGTCTTAATTGAAAATTATTCATCCAATGGCGCATATCTTGGTAATAGTACGATGTTTCCAATGAGCGTCCTTCACCCAATTGAATATCGTAATCAGCCGAGAAGATACCGCCTCTAACCGACATAATATCCATTGGCAATGATGGCGTGCCTGTATGGCCTGTATCATTATTCGTGTAGTTGAAGCCTACATCATGTGCTCCTTGACGAAACCCGTAACCAACAGTGTATGCATCTCGGTCATACTGACTTGGGTCTACTTCTCCGCCATCGTACTCGTAATTGTCACCCTGCTCTTTACTGACGCTGGCATGAAAACGGTGTGAGTCGTTCGAATAAGTACTTAGCAAACTACCTGTTAAACCATTGTCCACATCGCTGTAGCCGAATGAAGCTACGCCATGAGTTTCAAAGTCAGCACTGTCTGTAAAGTGTGATTTACGTGACTCGGTACTCATCGAACCACCAATTGTTTCAATACCACTGCTAACTGGCGCTATACCTCTATAAACCGTTAAGTTTTCTGTTAATGATGCGGGTATATGACTTAACGGGGGATCCATACTGTTTGGCCCCACCTCTTTCCAAGACATGCCATCAACCACGGTATTTATTCGACCGCCAAATTGACCGCGGTAAGATGCAATTCCCGTTAACGGACCATTACGGTTAACGTTAGCACCGGGGATACGCTTTAATAACGCGGCGGTGTCTTTTAACGCAGATGAGTCTGGAGCCACACCAAATGTACCTGGACGCATACTGCTACCTTCTACAATAATCGTTTGGTTGCTGTAATCTGCCGCAGTGGCTGAAGTAGCGATGATTGCCGCTAATAGTAAACTTTGCTTGAACTGTTTCATAACACCTTTTTATGCTCTTAGAAAAAGATGTATTTTACCGATGATGATAATGATTGTAATGTGACAAATTGTCGCACCCCCCTAGTCGAACAAAATTACTGAATACAGTTTCTAAGAGCTCTACTTATTGCGTCTGTTAAGGATTTATTGCCCACAATCACATCAAAATGGCTCTCTTGTTGTTGCTCAATACCATTGATTGTTAAATGCTGTTGGTCTCCATTAATGATTATCCAACCTTCGTTTACGCGGCAAATTGCTTTTATACGCACCGTGTCTTGCTGTTTAAACATCTGCGTTAATTTATCTGTCGAAAAAACAACGTCTTTAGCAAACGATTCACTAATCACTGCATAGTCTGGCTGGTTTTTTTCGAGCACCGCTGAAAGCTGCATCGTTTCCTTTTCTCGACCAGCTACTGGTTTCAAGCTTAACCAACTAGAGTCAATCAACCCATGCGATGTTTTCGCTACAACCAGTTTAGGAATGGAGAAGCTTTCTTTAAATTCATCAAACTTTTTTAATGCTGCCGTTGAAGCTAAATCAACTTTATTAGCGACCAAAATATCGGCCAAAACCAYCTGCTGTTGAAATAACTCATTGCCGTATAAATTTGGGCTCAGCAACTTTTCCGGATCTAACAAACAAATACTGGCTTTTAACGATAGAACAGACTCAAAGTACGGCGACCTTAATGTTTYCATCACCCCCATTGGGTGCCCCAAGCCACTGGTTTCTATAAACAAACGATCCGGRCGTGATTGACGCAACAATTGATTGATGGCGACTTGCATCGGGACACCGGCGGCACAACACATACAACCACCGGGAATTTCTTTTACATGAATCTGCTGTGATTGATACAACGCGCCATCTATACCTAGCTTGCCGTACTCGTTAACAAGCACCGCCCAACGCTCTGAAGCGGGCTTTTGCTTAAATAAGTTGAGTATGGCACTGGTTTTACCTGAACCAAGAAAACCCATAAAAATATGGGTTGGAATAGACGATAACGGCTTTCGATTGCTCATATCACTGCCCCTGCGACAATTTGCCACATTCTCATATTCAAAAAAGGCGAGTAAGCTACGTTTAACTCTTAAGCAGTAATAACGGATGCCTTATTGGTCCTTACTTACATCGCTCTCTCGACCTCAATCGACTTTAAGAGTCCTTTTGCGCCCTCTGCAGTTTAGAGGGCGTTTTTTTGCTTTTTAAGAACGTTTCCTTGCAGCAATGCGCAACCGCAATGCATTCAATTTAATGAAGCCTTCTGCATCTTTCTGATTATATGCGCCGCCATCATCTTCAAACGTTGCGATGTTCTCATCGAAGAGGCTATCAGTTGATGATTCACGACCCACAACGATCACATTACCTTTATAAAGCTTCAAGCGAATGCGACCATTAACCGTTACTTGAGACGCATTGATCATTGTTTGCAATATTTCACGCTCTGGGCTCCACCAGTAGCCGTTATAGATTAGGCTAGCGTAACGCGGCATGAACTCATCTTTAAGGTGAGTGACTTCGCGATCCAACGTAATAGATTCAATCGCGCGATGCGCTTTTAGCATGATGGTTCCGCCCGGCGTTTCGTAACAGCCGCGTGCTTTCATGCCGACATATCGGTTTTCTACAATATCCGCACGGCCAATGCCATTTGCTCCACCGACTTTATTTAATTCAGCCAATACCGTTGCTGGTGACATGGCTTGCCCATCAATCGCAACAATATCGCCGCCTTTATAATCAAGCTCAATGTAAGTCGCTTCATTGGGCGCAGCTTCTGGCGATACTGTCCAGCGCCACATGTCGGCTTCTGGCTCAACCCAAGGGTCTTCTAAAATATCGCCTTCGTAAGAAATGTGCAGTAAGTTTGCATCCATTGAATACGGTGATTTTTTACCGCGCTTCATTTCAACAGCAATACCTGCTTTTTCTGCGTACGCCATTAACGAATCGCGTGAAGTTAAATCCCATTCACGCCAAGGGGCGATAATTTTTACATCTGGTTTTAACGCATACGCACCGAGTTCAAAACGCACTTGGTCGTTACCTTTGCCCGTTGCGCCGTGCGAAATGGCATCTGCACCTGTTTCATTAGCAATTTCAATCAATCGCTTTGAAATAAGTGGGCGAGCAATAGACGTACCTAGAAGGTACTCCCCTTCATAAATAGTGTTGGCTCTAAACATTGGGAATACAAAGTCACGCACAAACTCTTCTTTTAGGTCATCAATATAAATTTCTTTAATACCATACGATTCAGCTTTTGCGCGAGCCGGTTCAACTTCTTCGCCTTGACCTAAATCTGCGGTAAATGTAACGACTTCACAATCGTAGACATCCTCTAACCATTTAAGAATAACGGATGTATCTAAACCGCCTGAATAGGCTAGAACAACTTTATTGACGTCTTGTTTGGACATAACAACTCTCACACCATAAAAAATAATGCGCGAATTATACCTGATTGACTGGTGTCGTTGGGCTTAGGCTTAGGCTAAAACTGAATTATTGAAACGCAAATTAACCCGTAATTGAAATATCTACACGCCTATTTAATTGGCGCCCCGTTGGATAACGGTTGGTCGTTGTTGGTCTACTTTCGCCATATGCTTTAGTAACGATACGATTAACTGTGATTCCTTTAGAAACTAAGTATTTTTTTATAATCGCAATACGTTTTTTTGATACTGCCATGTTCGCATGACGCGGACCCTGACTATCGCTATAACCTTTTAGAACCAAGGTTCCATCCGGTTTTTGTAAGCGCATATATTCTAATAAGTAATCCAGTTTTCTATTATCCCGTTTACTTAAACTTGAAGAACCCGATCTGAAATAAATGTGGCTAAACGGTTCTGGGCCAGCCACTTTGATGCGCACGCTACCTTCTGGCGTATCTAACGCTTCTGGATCACGCAGGGAAATTACTTGCTCAGCAGGCATCCCTTCTTCTATCAATAATTTACTGATACTTTCAATACGTTTATCATGCACTCGGCGACCATCCTTTACCGAAAAGCCATCCGTACCACTTATTAAATCAATCCGCTCATTCTCACCTGCTTCTTTTACATATTGCACTGCTCTACGTAAAAATCGTTTATTTTTATGTGAAATATCCGTACCAAGTTGATTAAATAACGATAAATGTTGATGTACGTCATTTCTACTGAACGGTAACAAATCTTGACGGCAAGACTCAAATTGAGTCATCGCATCTAAAAAATTGACTGAAGAAATAACCACCTTTACCTGTTCACCTAGATTCGCCTTATAAGTGAATTGTGGGAAGCGCCCGCTGGATAGCTCCTGCAGCATCCTTTCTGATACCTCATTGTTAACTGTAACTTTCTGCTGTTTCGTTTTAACCGTGGCCAATTTTATTGCTGGCATATCGTGCATCCAAACCGGAGGAGCAGAACTTAACATCGCTGTTTGAATTGGTGGAACATACAATTCGGCTTTTAAAATAAAGTTAACGGGCTCACCCGACTTTTGCTGAAAAATACCTACACCGAATTGAGGGATCACATGTTTTATCTGACATGCAACTTTATTGCCCGAGAATTCCCATTGCGAATGGGTAATAGGCGCCTGATATTGTTGTGCATATGCTGTGGCGCTAAATAACGCTACAACAAGAAAAATGAAGATTGGCTTAGTTACTTTCATACCCCTTATATCGGCAAACAAAAGTAAAACTTTAA
>JAESRY010000130.1 GCA_016764415.1 Cycloclasticus sp.
GACTCATCTTCTGATAAGGTATTGATTTGCTGATTGGCAATATCAATAATTTTGTTCATATTGGACGTTAGCGTGTGCTGTTGCACTAGTTCGTCATAATCCAGGTCAACAACGCCAGATTGCTCTAATTCATTAATTTGATAGCTGAGAAGTTCTTTTTCGCTGTCATTGTCATCATTTCCATTAGTTAGTTGACGCAATTCATCATTTAGTATTTTCCACTGCTGATAGTTTTCATGGCAGTCTTTAAGCGGTATTGGATTGTTTAAGGCATTGTCCAGCAACTGACATTGTTTGTTGGGCAATAACAAATCTAAATGTGCATGCTGACCGTGGATATTGATTAAATACTCAGATAAAAACTGWAAAGACTTCAGGTTTACCGACTGGCCATTAATGTAGGCTTTGGAACGGCCGTCAACATTAACGGTCCGCCGAATCAAGCAGTCTGTATGGTCATCCAATTCGTTCTCTTTGAGCCAAGCCAGCGCAAGTGGTGCATTTTTAATATCAAAGGTTAGTGTGATATCTGCTTTTTCTACGCCCGGTCGTAACAGGCCGGTATCTGCTCTTTCGCCTAAGCACAGCTTCATGGCTGTAAGCAAAATGGATTTGCCCGCTCCGGTCTCACCAGTTAGAACGGTCATGCCTTGTTCAAAGTTGAGGTTTAAATGATCGACAACGGCGAGGCCTTTAATATTAATTGAGCTAAGCATGAAGGTATTAGGCCTGTGGAGGTCTGCTCCAGCCGAGTTTGACGCGTAAAATGTTGAAAAAGTCGTGATCTGTTGGGTGCAGTAAGCGTACTTTTTTTGAGTGACGTTTAATGCTAATAACGTCGCCTTCTTGTAGTTCAGGCAAAATTACATTGTCGCAAGTCACTTGCGCGCGGTGCTGATCACGTTGGCTGAATTTAATATCAATTTCGCTTTTCCCATCCACAATAATAGGGCGGTTGCTTAAGGTGTGCGGGTTAATTGGCACCAAGGCGATGGCATCCAATGATGGGTGCATGAGGGGGCCGCCACCAGATAACGCGTAAGCGGTTGAGCCGGTTGGTGTGGCGATGATAAGGCCATCTGAGCGTTGTGCGTTTACAAACACACCGTCAACATATGTTTCAAGGTCAATTAAGCTGGGCGCTTTTAAACGGTGAAGAGCGACTTCGTTAAATGCAGACTCTTCGTGAATGACGTTTCCTTGGCGTTTAATTTGAGTGTTTAAAATAATGCGCTCTTCTTCATGGTAGGCCCCTTCGAGGAGGTCCTTTAGCTTGTCTTCCATTTCATGGGGTGAAATATCAACTAAAAACCCCAAGCGCCCCAGGTTAATACCGACGAGAGGGACGTTGGTGTTAACGACTGCGCGAGCTGAAGACAATAAGGTGCCGTCTCCGCCAATAGAGACAATAAGGTCGCAATGGTCTGCTAAAGAATCAGTCGGGGTTATCTTGCCATTTGACAATGTGACATGCTGAGCTGTTTCTGGATTGATGTACACAGAAATGCCTGCCCGTTGTAGAAAATCACATAGGGTCTGAATGGTAGCGGATATTTCGCTTACGTTAGGCTTAGTAATGAGGCCAATTTTTTTAAACTGTGTGTTCATTGATACTCTCTTTTAGACGTGAAAAGTGTACACGAAGTCGCTTAATGTGCGCCTAAAATATAGCTTTTTTTGAATTCAAAACTCAATCATAATAGCGCACTTATGAATCATTTAAATACAGAGCTGAATGAGCGCTCGCGTCATTTGCTGAAATTACTGGTTGAACGGTACATTGCCGATGGGCAACCTGTAGGCTCTGCGGTGCTTTCTCGTGAAAAGGGTTTAGGCGTTAGCCCAGCCACGGCGCGAAATATTATGGCTGATTTGGAGAACCTTGGCCTGATACATTCTCCGCATACTTCGGCAGGTCGAGTGCCCACAAATTCCGGTTATCGCTTCTTTATTGACTCGTTATTGACGGTCACAGAGCCTGAGAAAAAACAGTTGAGCGATTTAAAAGTAAATGTTGAGAAAGAGAAAGGCAGTAATCAAATTATTGTTAATGCCTCGCAATTATTGTCTGGCATTACGCACCTTGCAGGCGTAGTCAGCTTACCTAAACGGGAGATGGCCAGTTTTAGGCAAATTGAGTTTATGCCTTTGTCTAAGGGGCAAGTGCTGGTCATACTCGTCACCAATGATGATGAAGTTCATAACCGCGTAATTCAAACGTCGAAAGATTTTTCACCCTCGGTGTTGCAACAAGCATCAAATTATCTGAACTCATTGTTTGTTGGGCATTCGTTGAGTGATGTTAAGTCGATTATTGCTAAAGAAATGAGTGATGCGCGTAAGCAAGTGAATCAAATGATGATCGATGCGATTAATTTGGCTCACCAAAGTGTTGGAGAGAATGAAAGTTCCGAAGACGTTGTGTTGTCAGGAACGACGAATTTGATGGATTTTCAAGAATTGTCGGACGTCAACAATATGCGTCATTTATTTGAAGCGTTTAGCCAAAAACAAGACATTATGCATTTGCTAGACCGTAGTATGAATGCTGTTGGTGTGCAGATTTATATAGGCGATGAGTCGGGCTACCAACCCTTTGGCGAGTGTAGCTTAATTACTGCGCCTTATGCAGTCGACGATAAAACGGTCGGTGTGCTGGGTGTTATTGGGCCTGTCCGGATGTCGTATGACAAGGTGATTCCTTTGGTTGGTGTGACCGCAAAAGTTTTAGGCGAAGCATTGAAATCTTAAATTTCGTCACCATATTGTCGGTAAATCACCTATTTGTCGAATTACATAATGGCAATAACAATTTAAACGTAAAATGAGGGTAGCACTATGGAGTCTGAAGAACAGGCTGGTTTAGATAAGGTAGAAGAGTCACAGGTCGAAGCTGAAGAGAGCTTGGTGGGCGAGATTCTTGATGATTCAATAATAGATGATGTGAATACACAAGCAGAGCTTGAGTCTGCAAAAGCTCGTGCGGATGAAAACTGGGAGCAGCTATTGTTAGCCAAGGCTGATGTAGAAAATGTTCGTCGTCGTGCTCAGCAAGATGTTGAAAAAGCCCATCGTTTTTCAATTGAAAAGTTTGCAAAAGACTTGTTGCCGGTTGTTGAGAGTCTAGAAATGGGTTTGGCTGCAGTGAATGATGAGTCAGGTGATGCGACAGCGCTTAGAGAGGGTATGGAATTAACGTATAAGCAATTGATCGCTTCGCTAGAAAAATCGGGTGTGGAGCAAGTTAACCCTGAAGGTGAAGCATTCAACCCAGCATTCCATCAGGCAATATCGATGGTGCCAAGTCCAGATCATGCGGCTAACACGGTTATTCAAGTGTTTCAAAAAGGCTATACATTAAATAAGCGCTTATTGAAGCCTGCAATGGTCATTGTGTCCCAAGCACAGCCTCCTGCCGATGCGAAGAAAATTGACGAGCAGGCTTGAAGTATTTAAGCATGACCCCATATCTTTATTAACAACAGATTAATAGTAAAATTTTCGGAGATTTAAAAATGGCTAAAATTATTGGTATAGATTTAGGTACAACAAATTCGTGTGTTGCCGTATTAGATGGCGGTATAGCAAAAGTAATCGAAAACAGTGAAGGCGCAAGAACGACTCCTTCTATTGTTGCGTTTGCAGCAGACGATGAAGTATTGGTTGGGCAATCAGCAAAGCGTCAAGCAGTAACAAATCCTACAAATACAGTATTTGCTACAAAACGTTTAATTGGACGTAAGTTTAAAGACGATGTTGTGCAAAAAGACGTCAGTATGGTGCCTTACAATATTGTTGCAGCCGATAACGGTGATGCATGGATTGAAGCGCAAGGTAAAAAAATGGCGCCGCCAGAAATTGCCGCACGTATTTTGATGAAGCTTAAAAAAGATGCTGAGGCTTATCTTGGTGAAGAAGTAAACGAAGCGGTAATTACTGTTCCTGCTTACTTTAACGATTCGCAACGTCAAGCTACTAAAGACGCAGGCAAGATTGCTGGCTTAGAAGTTAAACGTATTATTAACGAGCCTACTGCGGCTGCGTTAGCGTACGGTATGGATAAGAAAACAGGCGATCGTACAATTGCTGTGTATGACTTAGGTGGTGGTACATTTGATGTATCTATTATTGAAATTGCTGAAATTGATGGCGAGCATCAATTTGAAGTGCTATCAACTAATGGTGATACATTCCTTGGCGGCGAAGATTTTGATTTGCGTATTATTGACTTCCTTTCTGATGAATTTAAAAAAGAAAATAGTGTTGATTTACACAATGACCCAATAGCGCTTCAACGTTTAAAAGAAGCGGCTGAAAAAGCAAAAATCGAACTGTCTTCTAATCAACAAACGGATGTAAACTTACCTTACATTACGGCTGATGCATCGGGCCCTAAACATTTAAATGTTAAGTTGACACGAGCAAAGCTTGAATCGTTGGTTGAAGATCTCGTTGAACGTACTATTGCACCGTGTGAAATGGCTGTTAAAGATGCGGGTTTATCAACCTCTGAAATTGATGAAGTAATATTGGTTGGTGGTCAAACACGTATGCCTAAAGTTCAGGAGTTAGTGGCTGAATTCTTTGGAAAAGAGCCTCGTAAAGACGTTAACCCAGATGAAGCAGTGGCTACTGGCGCAGCTATCCAAGCGGGTGTATTAGCGGGCGATGTTAAAGATGTCTTATTGCTAGATGTTACGCCGTTATCGTTAGGTATTGAAACGATGGGTGGTGTTATGACGAAATTGATCGAGAAAAACACAACCATTCCTACAAAGGCGGGTCAGACTTTCTCAACAGCTGAAGACAACCAAACGGCTGTAACCGTTCATGTATTACAGGGTGAACGTGAAATGTCGTCAGGTAATAAATCGCTAGGTCGTTTTGATCTTCAGGATATTCCGCCTTCACGTAGAGGTACACCGCAAATTGAAGTGTCATTTGATATTGATGCAAACGGTATTTTAAATGTATCGGCTAAAGATAAAGCAACAGGTAAAGAACAGTCTATTGTTATTAAAGCATCTAGTGGTTTGTCGGATGAAGAAGTTGAAAAAATGATTAGTGATGCGGAAGTGCATGCTGAAGAAGACCGTAAATTACATGAGTTGGTTACGGCTAGAAACCAAGCAGATGGGATGATTCACGCGACTGAAAAATCTATTGAAGAGATGGGTGATAAAGTTGAAGAGTCTGAAAAAGCTGATATTGATGCTGCTATTGCAGAGCTTCAAGAAGCGGTTAAAGGTGATGATAAAGCGCTGATTGAAGAGAAGACTGAAGCGCTTACAGCACTGTCTGGCAAGTTGGCTGAAAAAATGTATGCTGATGCAGGCGCACCTGATGACGCTACTGCTGAAGCACAATCAGATGATGCAAATGCAGACGATGTGGTTGATGCAGAGTTTGAAGAAGTAAAAGAAGACGATAAAAAGTAATGCTTAAACTTTACGTTTAAGGAGCTTTAAAGTATGCCCGATTAAGGGCGCGACATAGCCGCCGTTTATCGGTGGCTTTGCCGTATTAACGATTTGAGAATTATGGAAAAAGTAGATTATTACAAAACGTTAGAGGTTGCTCGCAATGCGAGTGACCGCGAGATTAAAAAGGCGTATCGTCGTTTAGCGATGAAATACCATCCGGATAGAAATACGGATAATCCAGAATCGGAAGAAACGTTTAAAGGTATCCAAGAAGCGTATGCCATTTTAAGCGACGAACAAAAACGTGCGGCTTATGATCAATTTGGCCATGCCGGTGTTGATCAATCGATGGGCGGCGGTAGAGGCCAGTCTAGCGATGGTTCATTTAGCGATGTTTTCGGCGATGTGTTTGGGGATATTTTTGGTGGTGGAGGTGGCGGCCGAAGAAGTCAAGTGACTCGTGGTGCGGATTTACGCTACAACTTAGATCTATCATTAGAAGATGCTGTTTCTGGTATAGAAACAAAAATCAGAATACCGACATCTGTTTCATG
>JAESRY010000131.1 GCA_016764415.1 Cycloclasticus sp.
CAAATTCGCAAGCTAGTCTCAAAACTCAGTGAATAGAACTGTACGCTTCACGAATTAGCGCCTGCGTCTTGTCCAAGTCCTGGTCCAGTCCAAGCTGGACAGTTTGCGTCTCCTTCCTGTTCTTTTGAATCTTAAGAAGAACCGAGTCGTTCTGTGGCTCTACGTCAACAAACCACCTGAACGCAAATGACTTGCAAAAGACAACCCTGTGCATCCGAACGTCTTCTATCACATTGCTTCCCAGCGAAAAACAAAACTTCCTAAGCGAGTCCATCAAGGGCTGAACCCTAGGGTCAGCCTTCTTCATAAAGTCGTCATATCTCCGATTCATTCCGTGAATGCTTCGACATGGAATGTGACGCGCTTAAGTATGTTCGTGACACAATGGGCTTAACCAATGTATGGGTTATGATTCCATTCGTTCGTACACTAGACGAAGCCAGACAAGTCACTGAATTATTAAAAGCTAACGGTATTGAAAGCGGCAAGAACGGCCTAAAACTCATCATGATGTGCGAGTTGCCGTCCAACGCGTTAATGGCTGAAGAATTCTTAGAATACTTTGATGGTTTCTCTATTGGTTCTAACGATTTAACCCAGTTAACACTTGGACTTGATCGCGACTCTGCGCTTATTGCACATTTGTTTGACGAACGCGACCCTGCGATTAAGAAGCTATTGTCCATGGCGATTCAAGCGTGTCGTAAACAAAACAAATACATCGGCATTTGCGGCCAAGGCCCATCTGATCACCCTGACTTAGCAAAATGGTTAATGGAAGAAGGCATTGAAAGCGTTTCCTTAAACCCAGACACCGTGATTGAAACGTGGATGTTTATGGCTGGCCAAAAAATCGAAGGATAATCAACAATGACCATTACATCGTTTAACCCACCAGTTCGTACACTCATGGGGCCTGGCCCATCCGATGTTCACCCGCGTGTTTTATCTGCGCTTGCGCGCCCAACTATCGGGCATTTAGACCCTAGTTTCGGCATGATGATGGACGAAGTTAAAACCTTACTTCAATATGCGTTTCAAACCGATAACCAACTCACCTTCCCCGTATCTGCTCCGGGTTCTGCTGGAATGGAAACTTGTTTCGCGAATTTATTAGAAGCGGGTGATACCGTGATTGTTTGCCAAAACGGTGTTTTTGGTGGACGCATGAAAGAAAACGTCGAACGATGTGGCGCAACGGCCATTATGGTTCAAGATGATTGGGGTAAAGCCGTTGACCCGCAAAAAGTAGAAGATGCACTTAAAGCACATCCAGAAGCGAGTATACTCGCCTTTGTACACGCCGAAACATCGACGGGTGCATTATCCGATGCCAAAACACTGTGCGCCTTAGCTCACCAATACGACTGCCTTTCCATCGTTGATGCCGTCACGTCTGTTGGCGGTTCTGAATTGCGCGTTGATGATTGGGGTATTGATGCTATTTATTCTGGCACACAAAAATGCCTATCGTGCGTACCAGGCTTATCGCCTGTTAGTTTCAGCGAACGTGCTCAAGAACGAGTTAAGGCACGCAAAGAACGTGTGCAAAGCTGGTTCTTAGATTTAAATCTTGTGATGGGTTATTGGGGCAGCGATGGCGGCCGTTCATACCATCACACAGCACCCGTTAACAGCTTGTACGCGTTACACGAATCATTGTTAATGCTTCAAGAAGAAGGTTTAGAGAATGCGTGGGTACGTCACACAAAACTTCATAACGCATTAAAAGCAGGCCTTGAAGCAATGGGACTTAGCTTTATTGTTCCTGAAGATTCTCGTTTACCTCAATTAAACGCGGTAACAATTCCTAAAGGCGTTGACGAAGTCGTTGTTAGAAAACGCTTATTACACGAATATGACTTAGAAATTGGCGCAGGCCTTGGTGCATTAGCAGGAAAAGTTTGGCGTATTGGCTTAATGGGCCATTCAGCCACACCAAGCAATGTAATGTTCTGCTTAGCGTCGCTAGAGTCTGTATTAAATGACATGGGCGCAAACATTAAAACAGGCGTTGCATTACCTGCCGCGCAAAAAGCAACTTTCGGATAACGGTATAAACATGGCTAAACTCTTTATTCTTCTCCAGCACATATTGCCGCAACACGGCCTATCAGCAATGATGCACAAGTTGGCGCGTTGTAAAACACCGTGGGTAAAGCGTTTCATCATCAATACTATTATTAAACAGTTTGGCGTTAATATGTCGGAAGCGGCTGAACCTAACCCTGACGCATACGAAACGTTTAATGCTTTTTTCACACGTGAATTACGTGACGATGCTCGACCATTAGAACGTGGTCGGACGACCATATCGTGCCCTGTAGATGGTGCAATAAGCCAAATTGGTACGATTGAAAATGGTGAAGTATTCCAAGCTAAAGGTAAGTCCTTCAATTTGTCTGCACTACTCGGTAATGATGCTTTATCCAGCGAGTTTGAAGACGGTCAATTTACGACTATTTATCTATCGCCAAAAGACTACCACCGTATACATTTTCCTGTAGGCGGAACGCTTAAAAAAATGGTACATGTACCGGGTGATTTATTCAGCGTCAACCCAACCACCGTAGCCGCCATTGATGAGTTGTTTGCGCGTAACGAGCGCGTTATTGCTTTCTTCGACACCCCTGCAGGCCCGATGGCAATGGTCATGGTCGGTGCTATTTTTGTATCCAGTATAGAAACAGTTTGGTATGGCGAAGTGACACCGCCTCGTCACAATCAAATCCGTAGCTGGGTCTATAACGACAAAAAACTAAAATTCAAAAAGAACGATGAAATGGCGCGTTTCAATATGGGCTCAACCATTGTTTTACTGTACGGAAAAGACAAAATCGCTTGGGCTGAAGAACTGGCTGCTGGCGACGCGGTTCAACTGGGGCAAGTTATAGCCAAAATAAAGAAATAGTCGTTCTTTGAAAAAGTAACACCGTTGATCAGAGAAACTCTCTGGTGTCAGTTATAAAAAATTAAGCTCGGTCGATAGGAAAGGCTAACACCTCATCAATAGAGTTAGCGTCCGTCATTAACATCAGCAAGCGATCCAAGCCCAACGCAACACCTGAGCAATTTGGCATGCCATGTGCTAACGCCGCTAATAAATTATTATCCATCGGCACACACGCTAAATCAGCTTGCTGCCGTTCCTTTAGTTCATGTTCAAAACGTTTCTTTTGCTCATCGGCATCGGTAAGCTCTTCATAACCATTGGATAATTCTACGTTATTAAAATACACTTCAAAACGCTTAGCTGTCACGGGCTGT
This sequence comes from Cycloclasticus sp., assembly GCA_016764415.1. Lineage (GTDB taxonomy): Bacteria > Pseudomonadota > Gammaproteobacteria > Methylococcales > Cycloclasticaceae > Cycloclasticus. Next base: position 3,268 of record JAESRY010000131.1, read on the forward strand.
TCACCGCTTAATTTAGCTAACATCGCCATACATACCGGATAATCGGTAACGAAATAAACCACGTCTTTTCTAAGTTTAGGTTGAATATATTGACTGAACACGTAATCCAAACCATTTGCCAAATTATCACCGCAAATATCAACTGCTTCGGGGTTCCCTTGGTTTGCCGCATACCCCATCAAATCACTTAGCGAGGCTTGATGCGGGTTTATATCGGTTGATTGCTGAAACAGTTGCTCATACGTTACCGTTCTGAAGGCCAGGTTCTGACCGAAGCACAGCATTAGCAACTCAACCATCTCTTCTATTAAGTCAGCCAAGCTAAAGTCAACTCGGTACCATTCTAACAACGTGAATTCAGGGTTATGAAAACGCCCTTGCTCGGACTGACGAAATGACTTCGCTATTTGATAGATAGAACCCGATCCTGATGCTAACAGACGTTTCATTGCAAACTCTGGTGATGTTTGCAAATACAGCATTTGATCCGCAGACAAATTTGTACTGAAGCTATCTAAATTCAGATCACAGCTTGCCGCTGTTGATAATATCGGCGTTTCAACCTCTAAAACGCCCTTCTCAACAAAGAACGCTCTGATCGTTTGATAAAGCTCTGCTCGCTGATGCAATAAAGCCGCCGAACAAGTCGGCGGCCATTGCTCATTTTCAATGTCAGTCAACGAATGAACTAGCTTTTAACTCGCGCTGAATATTCACCCGTGCGTGTATCCACTTTAATCACTTCGCCAATTTGAACGAATAACGGAATACGCACAACAGCGCCTGTTTCTAATGTAGCCGGCTTACCGCCGCCGCCCGATGTATCGCCTTTTAAACCTGGATCGGTGTCTGTCACTTCAAGCTCCACAAAGTTAGGAGCAGCAACCAATAATGGCGCTCCATTCCATAGCGTTACCGTGCATTTATCTTGATCCTTTATCCACTTAGCCGCTTCACCTACCGCTGTTGCATCACCCGACACTTGTTCGAATGTTTCATCGTCCATAAAGTGCCAAAAGTCACCATCGTTATACAAGTACGACATTTCCGTTTCCATCACATCAGCCGCTTCAACAGTCTCGCCGGACTTAAACGTGCGATCAATCACTCGGCCTGTTTTAAGGTTGCGGTATTTAACGCGACTTAAGGCAGGGCCTTTACCCGGCCTTACAAATTCGTTTTCAACGATATTACATGGCGAACCGTCCATCATAATTTTCAAACCGCTTTTGAAATCACTTGTGCTGTAAGTAGCCATACCTATTCTCGTTATATAGTTAATTTATTAAACCTGCGCGCTTTATCCACATTATAATGACTTAGATGGCAAACATTGAAAAAACTTCCCACATTCCGGCTTGGCAACAAGAGCTACAAACCGCGTTTACCGATGTGGAAAAATTACTCAGTTTTTTAGACTTGGATAGTCAAGATATACAATTATATAAACAAGCGGCAAAAGATTTCCCCTTGCTCGTGACCTACAGTTACGCCAAACGAATTCAGAAGGGTAATTGGTCAGACCCTCTGCTTTGCCAAGTGCTCCCTCACCCTAAAGAGCTCGAACAGCACCCATCTTATCTAAGCGACCCTGTTGGGGATAAGCAAGCCAGCATTTCACCCGGGCTTATACATAAATATCATGGCCGTGCATTAATCATAATGACCAGCGCATGTGCCATTCATTGTCGCTATTGTTTTAGGCGAGAGTTCCCCTATTCCGACAATACCGCGCACCGCTCCCAGCTACTTAACATCAAGCAATACTTGTTAAAAAACCCAGAAATTACGGAGCTAATCCTAAGCGGCGGTGACCCTCTAACGCTCAGTGATGCTAAATTTAATTCGTTTATTACCGCGCTTTCTGAACAGTCACAAATTAAACGTATTCGTATTCATACACGCCTCCCGGTCGTGTTGCCTAGCCGAATTACCCCGCAACTTATCACTACCTTGTCTGCCATACAGCAGAAGGTCATTATCGTTATTCACGCCAATCACCCCAATGAGATTGACGATGAAGTTCGCAAAGCATTAGCAAGTCTTAAAAGCATCGGCGTTACCCTCCTTAATCAAACTGTTCTGTTGAAGGGTGTTAATGATGATTCCAGCATTCTRATTGAACTAAGTAACCGGCTTTTTGAAGCACACACACTACCCTATTATTTGCATACACTCGACAAAGTTTCCGGCACGATACATTTTGATTCGAACATCACTCACACGCTTGAAATATATCAACAAATTCAAAAAAATATACGGATTCATTACCGCCAAAACCGAATCCCGTGATATCCTGTTCGGCGTCGGTTCACCCGAAAAATCGGGGGATCTACAAGGGGACGGTTTTCCGCCGGTATTCATATTAGCGGCAGGAAATCCGGAAGATGGGATATAGAGGGAAGACAATGCCGCACCGGCCGTGGCGTCCTTTCAGGACGTCGGCACACTCAATAATATAACAAAGCGGGGGCATTGCCGGGACAGCACATGCCATCGCTCCGATATATCCAGACAAGCCGCCAAAACGCGGCGGGGACAACCAACGACCTGAACACAAGACCTACAACCTACGACGCAAAGAGGGAGCCTATAAATGAGCGAATCAAACACCGGTTCATCGGAAGCTGAAGAATTGGTCATGGAGCATCGCGCCTCACACGACCTTCCCACCGACCGCAAGTGCATGTCCTGTA
>JAESRY010000132.1 GCA_016764415.1 Cycloclasticus sp.
GGTNNTASGWAKSGCKTNNWKATKCSRTGKTGAAGAAAATTCAAGGCTACTGGGTGAAAAAAGGGCTAAAGCAATAGTAGCCACTTTTAGGCTCAACGTAACCTTCCCAATATTGATATTGGGAAGGTTTTTGTTTATGACAAAAGGCAGTGATGGAATTAATTTTTAGAAAAATTGCTCAGTTAAGCGCTAGTTTGGTGTTCGTTATATTGGCGGCAACAGCGATTGTTTTGTACATGTCAGCAAAACCGGCTATCGAAGAATTCGGTGCTCAATTCATATTTGAAGAGCGCTGGGGCGTAGAGGAAACAATCGAACTGTCCCCAAGTGAGCAAGCCGAGCAAGATTTAATGAAACTTGACAATGCTGAACGTAGCGATGAATCGGCTTCCATAAATGAAAATTTTGTAGAAGATGACGATGACTTCATTATGGATGATGAGGATGACTTCGTCACCGATGATGATGAAGAGTCAGAATCAAGTTCCGGTGGATCTAAGATTATTTACGGTGCCTTAGTACCGATAGTGGGCACGATCTTTTCTACCTTAATCGCGATGTTCTTTTCCATTCCTATTGCGATGGGCATTGCCGTTTTCTTATCAGAAATTGCGCCAAGCGCATTGGCTAAGTCAGTTAGTGTAGCGATTGAACTATTGGCCTCTATTCCCAGTATTATTTATGGCATGTGGGGGCTGTTCTATTTCGGCCCTTTCATTGCCGATTTGTTCGGCGGCAATACCGTGTCGTTGTTAGTAGCGGGGCTTATTCTCGGCATTATGGTTATACCTTTTATGGCCGCGCTCAGTAGGGACGCGATCAGCGCGGTACCTGATATGCTAAAAGAATCGGCGTATGCGATGGGCGCAACGAAGCTAGAAGTGATCAAAGACGTGATTTTTCCTTACGCTAAATCTGGCATTGTTGGTTCTATTATTTTGTCGTTTGGTCGAGCGTTAGGCGAAACAATGGCGGTTGCCTTTGTTATTGGTGGTGTGTATCAATTTGCAGGAAAAGTGACTGATCCCACAAACTCAATTCCTGTYGTCTTGGCCAATAGTTTTGCAGAATCAAGTGGAATGAGTTTGTCGGTATTGTTCTATTTAGCACTCATTTTATTTGTGATGAGCTTTATGGTGATTGCAGTGGCTAAATATTTCTTCTTGAGGAGAAAATAATGCGTCTAGTCATGAATCGCTTATTCCTCATCTTCTCAACGCTAGCTGCATTGGTTGGATTGTTCTTTTTAACTTGGATTTTATATACACTTTGCGCTAAAGGCCTAGCTGGTTTGAGCTTTGATGTGTTCACCAAAGACTTAATAGATGGCGGTTTGCGTAATGTGATTGTCGGTCAAATTATCATGTCGGGTGTGGCGACATTAATTGGGATTCCGGTGGGTATTCTTGCCGGAATTTATTTGCAAGAATACGGCGGGAATTCGAAAAGTACAGAAATTTTACGTGATTTAAGTGACGTAATGATGTCAGCGCCATCCATTGTGGTGGGTACGTTTGTGTACGCGATTGTTGTTGTTCCAACAGGGCATACCAGCGGTTGGGCGGGTATTTTAGCGCTGTTTATTTTAATGGTGCCTATTATTGTTAGAACAACAGACGATATGTTGAAATTGGTGCCTATTGAATTACGTGAGGCAGGTATTGCTATTGGCGCGTCTAAATATAATGTCACTATGAACATTGTTGTTCGCTATGCCAAGGCCGGTATTTTAACGGGTATATTGCTCGCTTTTGCCCGAGTAGTCGGCGAAACAGCGCCGTTAATTTACACCAGTGGATCGAGTGAATTTTGGTCAACCGACCTTACGGGAACGTTCCCCTCATTAACCGTATCAATTTATAACTTAGCAACCATGCCAGACGAAGAGATGGTTCAGCTAGGTTGGACAGGCGCGTTCTTATTAACCGCCATGGTGTTAATTATTAACTTGCTTGGGCGCTATGCCAGCAATAAAAAGAGAAGTTAAAACATGAAGAACATGATGGAAGTTCAAAATTTAACGTTTACTTACAGTGGGGCAAGCGAGCCATCATTAAAAAGTATTTCGTTACCTATAGAAAAGAACAAAGTGACGGCTCTTATTGGCCCCAGTGGTTGCGGAAAATCTACGTTGCTAAGAGCAATGAACCGTATTCATGATTTGTACCCTGGTCATAAATATGAAGGTGTTGTTAACCTGCTAAACTCTGATGAAAAATCGTACACGAATGTTTTAGAGATTAAAAAAGAAGCAGAATTTATTCGTCTGCGTCAGCGTGTGGGGATGATTTTTCAAAAACCAACGCCTTTTCCGATGACAGTTTTTGAGAATATAGCTTACGGTTTAAGGCTGTCGGGTATTAAAAAGAGAGTGGCTGTTCAAGAGGTAGTTGAGCAGTCATTGCGTGATGCTGCATTATGGAACGAAGCAAAAGACCGATTGGGTGATGACGCACGTGAGCTTAGTGGTGGTCAGCAACAACGCTTATGTATTGCCCGCGCGATTGCGCTAAAGCCAGAGGTTATCTTGTTTGACGAACCAACCAGTGCGCTAGATCCTATTTCAACCTTAGCCATTGAAGAGATGATTTCAGTGCTAAGAGAAAAATACAGCATCTGCATCGTTACGCATAATATGCAGCAAGCGGCGCGTATTTCTGACTACACAGGTTTCATGTRTCTGGGCGAAATGATCGAATTTGATCAAACTGACACCATTTTCATGAAGCCATCCCAAAAACAAACAGAAGACTACATCAGTGGTCGTTTCGGCTAAGGAGAAAATAATGAGTAAAGGACAACATATTTCACATAAGTTTGATGAAGAAGTAGAAGAAGTTACCAGTAGCGTACTGAATATGGGTGGTTTAGTGGTTCAGCAAGTGGAGCTTGCCATTAAAGCGCTACTAACCAGTGATGAAGCGCTAGCGCAGAAAGTTATTGACGACGATGTGAAGGTGAACACGTTTGATGTGGAGATTGACGAGATGTGTAATCGCATTATTGTAATGCGCCAACCCACAGCAACGGATTTGCGCTTGATTATGGCGATTATTAAAACGACGACGGACCTAGAAAGAATGGGCGATGAAGCAAAAAGAATTGCAAGGCAAGCGATAGATGTTTCTAAGCGTGGTGCACTACCTGAGCAGTTTGATAGTATTGAACAGATGTCAATTCGCGTAATAGAAATGCTTAATAGGTCGCTGGATACGTTTGCCCGTAAAGATGTAGAAGAATCAATTGAAGTAATGCGTTTAGACCACAAGGTGGACAAGGATTACGAAAATTTAGTGCGTCAACAAATTACGCACATGATGGAAGATCCAAAAAAAATCCCCGTATCTATCGACCTTTTGTGGGCATCTAGAGCATTAGAACGAATCGGTGACCGCGCCTGTAATATTTGCGAATACGTTATTTACCTAGTTAAAGGAAAAGACGTAAGGCATATTGAAGTTAAAGAGTTAAAAGATCATTTGTGAGACCTTAGCACGAGTCCATTTTCCGCGATAACTGCGTTTACCCGCACGGGGCACTAGAAAAATAGGCTCAAAATGCTCATTTACACCCTGTAAACTCGGCTTTGGCTCCTGCGTCGCCTAAAGCGCCTACTGTTGGCGCTCTCACGAAAACTGACTCTCGTGCAAAGGCCTCATTGTAATTTCTAGACTACGTATTTGATATTTAAAAGTCCGCCATTTAGCGGGCTTTTTGTTGCGTAAAGACAAAAAAATAACAAATTGTCATAGGGCTGTCACAAGCCTGTCATATAAGTTTTCTAAAATCCCTCCCGTACTAAAGCTGAATGAATAGAAAGGCTGTTTTTTCTGTTCAATAAGTATAAATATTTATTAAATAACAAGGGACGAAAAATGAAACAATCAAAATTATCAATAGCAGTTAAAGCAACATTATTAGGTGCGTCAATCGTGCTTGCTCCTGCTGCGTTTGCTGCAGACAAAGAATTATTGGATATCTTAAAAGCCAACGGTTCAATTACTGCTGAGCAGTACACAGAATTAACAATGTCAAACATGATGTCTAAAAATGACAGGCCGTCTGACGAGCTACTTAAAAAAATGGCTTGGGCTGGTAAGATCAAAATCAAAGGTGATTTGCGTATTCGTAATGAAAACCGCAGCACAACAAATGGTGTAAGCAGTAAAGGTCGTCAACGCTACCGTGCACGTATCGGCGTTTATGCTGATGTAACTGATAATGTGAAAGCAGGCATTCGTATCTCTTCAGGCGAAAATACAACAGCAACATCAACAAATGAAACAGCTGATGACTACTTCAATAAAGATGCTGCCGGTATTGATTTAGCCTATATCAATTGGACAGTACTTGAAGGCTTGGAGTTAATGGGTGGTAAATTCAAACAACCATGGCAACAAGTGAGTGGCGCGATGGTATGGGATAGCGATTTGAATCCAGAGGGTGTTGCTGCACGTTACACAACTAAAGTAGGTGGTGCTAACGTTATAACCTCTGCCGGTTTGTTTTCTCTAGATGACAACGGTTCAAGTAGTTCTGAAGATGAAACAATTAGCTTTGCTCAGGTAGCCGGTAAGTTTAAAGTTGGCGGCGCGAAAACAATGGTGGGTTTAAGTGTTTATGATTTCTCTGAAGGCGACAATAATGCTTTAGTAATAGGTAAAGGTAATACCTCAACTCAATACCAATTGACGGAACTGTTTGGACAAACAGAAATTAAAATGGGCTTGCCGGTTAAATTGTATGGCCACTATGTAAAAAACAAGGATGCTGATGGTGTGAATAGCAGTGAAGACACCGCGTGGTTATTAGGTGTTGGCACTAAAATGGGTAATTGGAAAGCCAGTTATGATTACCGTGATGTTGAGCTGAACTCTGTGTTTGCTGCTTTCAATGACTCTGATTTTGCAGACGGTTATTCAGACTCTAAAGGTAGCCGTTGGAAGTTAGCCTATAAAATCAACAAAAACTTTAGTGTGGCTACAACTTACCTTGATACAGACATGGGCAGCTTGACCAGTAAAGGTAAAGGCGATGTTGATACATGGCAAATTGATTTAAAAGCTAAGTTCTAAAGTGCTGTAAAAACATAACACCGTTTTAAGCCCTGACAGGATGTCGGGGCTTTTTTTTGTCTAAAGGTGGATGATTGTTGTATTTACCTTTATATTGTTCGCAAAATATTCAATAAAGGTTAAGTGCACTATGGCTTCTAAAAATTATCTCTCTGGTTTGTTCGGGGCATCACCCGTTGCGCCGCTTCAATTGCACATGACCATTGTTGACCAATGCGTTAGCAAACTCGTCCGATTATTTGAGCTCATGGCAAGTGGAGACACCGATGCTGTTAATGCGACGTATCACGAAATAGCTGCTCTGGAACAAAAAGCAGATGATAAAAAACACGAATTACGCGAGCACTTACCAACGGGCCTGTTTATGCCCATTGAGCGGCAAGACTTGCTAGATTCTTTGCGGGTTCAAGATTTATTGGCTAATAAAGCTAGAGATATTGCCGGAATTGTTGTTGGGCGTAAGATGCAATTTCCTGCTCAAGCGAGTGAAAAAGCGATTGAATTGGTTAAGGCCACGGTTGAGACCTGTCATCAGTCATTGAAAGTTGTTAATGAGTTAGATGAGCTTATTGAAACGGGTTTTAGAGGCCACGCAGTCAGAGTGGTTGAGAAGATGCTAGTAGAGCTCGATAACTTAGAGTCTGAAACAGATCGCATTCAAGTTGAACTGCGCTCAGAATTATTTGCCGTTGAGAAAGACTTATATGCCGTTGATGTGATGTTTATGTATCGCATTATCGAATCTATTGCTGAAATTGCAGACGACGCGGAACGCGTGGGTCGTCGTTTTCAATTAATGCTAGCTAAATAAGAGGGTTTTAAGATGGATTACGGAACTACTTATTTAGTTTTAGCGGTTATTTTTGGTTTGTT
>JAESRY010000052.1 GCA_016764415.1 Cycloclasticus sp.
AATGCCTTTTTCAACTAAATAACGTTTATTAAATTCAGAAATCGTTGCGAAAAACGCAGATCGAGCTACCTTTTCTTTTAGCAAGTAACCTCGCTCAAACAAATCATTGGCATGTGCCGTCACACTAAACGTAACACCCGACAACAAAGAAGCGTACATCGCAATATCGGTTGGAACATGTGCAAAATGCACATGCAAATGCTCACATTTTTGCTTAATCAACGTTTTAGCCAAATGCCCCGCATAAAAAAACCGAAACACAAGCCCAAGAGAATTTCGCGACAACAACCCAACCAATAGCATATCCGAGAGCAAACACCCCATGCTTTTTAAATAACGTAACGGGGATGTTACTAACAAAAAAACATGCGCCATCAGAACAGTTTTTTTAGACCGCTCGTAAAGGTGAACAACCTCTTTTTTTAAATCTCTTAGCTCAGGCTCACTCGCTTCAGTAAACGGCCTGTGTACTGAAAACGGCAATACCTCCACACCAAAGCTTTTCAGCTTAAGTATTTCTTTATAAACAAACGTTGCTGATAACGCAGGGATTTCAGGTGCAAGGTATGCAATTTTCATTTAACACATTCCCTTATACAAAAATCACCACTTAAAAAAAACCTAACGATGACTGTCATTCCACAACTGTTCTTGCTGAGCATTTAGTTTTTCAGTTGCCGACTTCTTACCTTTTAACAAACACTGCATTTGATAAATCTTAATAAATGTTACCAACGCCGCATCAGCAAAGCGCGGCTTACCTTGAAACATACTTTTCAAGTAGCCCCATAACATCGCCAGCCCACCCACTAAATAAGGTGGATGAGTCATACGGAACACAGAAGATGCCAGCATATAAAGCAAGCCAGTTCCCATAAAGTATTGCCCAAAACCATGACGCATACGACCGGTAAAAATACCCTGTTGACTAGAACCCATTGGGCGTAGATGTATAAAATTAAGATCAGGTTCATCCCAACTCACCGCAATCCAACCTAGTTGACGACACTTATGGCAATCGATTCCATCCCACATCACTTGGCGAACAAAACCACCAATTTCCTCAAAGCACGTTCGACGATAAAACTTAGTCATACCCACCGACATTTCATCACCGCATTTCTCACTAATCAAATCCCCCGATATCTGGTCTTTAAAATACGCCTTGCCACTACACGTGCCAATACGCGGATTAGCATTCATCCGTTCAATCAACGTTTCAAAGTACTTAGGCGGCAACTCCAAATCTAGATCAAATTTACATACAAAATCAAACCGGCTCACATCAACCGTATCATAACCATGATAAAAAGCCTCAATAACACCAGGTCCTACACTACGGTGGCCACGGTTTTCCCGCCTTATAATTTGAATAAAAGAATAACGCTCAGCATAATCTTGCAAAATAGCAGGCGTGCCATCTGTAGAGCCATCATCAACTATTACCCACAAATCCGGTGGAATAGACTGCGAAACAACGCTATCTAACGTAAGTTCCATAAAAGCAGCCTCATTACGGCAAGGGGTAACTAATAAATACGACATATAATCCCAACAAGTTATTTATATTCAATCAGCGTGGCATGCCGGTTTTGTAGCTTATTCATAACAAACTTAAACATACCCGCTGCCTGCGGGTATTTTCCTGCAACATTAAACAATGCATAACTTGCAGATGTCAGGAACGAATTCATACTGTCTTTATTTTTAATTGAAAGCCTTAGAACCTGAAGTGGATAAACAATCATTAAGGCTAAAAACCTAACATCATAAGCCGTAGTAACAGTAATAAATAATGGTAATAAAAATGCCCAAGTCAAAACACTTAAAACCTGTTTTACATTGTATCTTTCTACTGACCTCCCATGTAAATAACAACCTTCGGCATAAGCATAGCCAGAGCGCTTAGCTCTACTCCACCACTGCGACACTTTAGTAATATTGGCATCAYGTAAAACCATCTCAACATCAATACGTCCTATTTTCCAACCACTACTCCGTAATCGAAAACACATTTCAGGCTCTTCACCCGCAATCAAATCATCTCGATAACCATCAACCTGTTTAAACGCATCAACACGAACCATAGCATCCCCACCACAAGCCATTGCGTCACCAACTGGCGTATTCCACTCAACATCACATAGTCGATTATATATAGACTGTTCAGGAAAGCGCTCACGTCGTCTACCACATACAACCGCAAAACTAGATTCATTATCTAAAAAATCTTGCGCCAATTTAACCCACTTAGGCTTAACTTCACAATCCCCGTCCACAAACTGAATATATTCTAAACTTGGGTAGTTCTTAAGCAAATAGCGCGAGCCTTCATTGCGTGCACGCGCGGCAGTAAAAGGAATGGAGAGATCAAGTGACACACAATCTACATCAAGCCCAGAGGCTTCAAGCAAACTGTTATCAGACGAACCTGAATCAACGTAAACAATGCAATCAAGACTCTTTAGCAACGATTCTAAACAAGTAACTAACCTAACTCCTTCATTACGGCCAATCACCACAGCTGCACAAGTAGCGTTACTCATCAAGAAACCCCTTACCACTATAAAACAAAAAGAACATATTCACTCAGCAACTTTGCCATCTAAATGGTTCCGCAATAACACAGCCAAATCATTTACATTTGGTTGCTTAATAATCCCCAGGTGGTCCCCGACAACATCTTCAACAATTAAGCCACCTTTAATTTTTTTAGCCCACCCATAGTCTGCTGTAAAGGTTACTCCGCGACCCCATGAATTATCCCGTGCTTTCATCAGAACAACTTGTCCGCAATAAAGCCCCTTTTCACTGCCATACTCCTCCATACATTTGATGAAAGCCTCTTCCCTAGAGCTAACCATATCCTCGCGTGATGAATTTGATGATGCTCCAAAAGATTGCAGCGTGGCTTTTTTTGCTTTTTTCAGCCAATCTTTTACCGCCCTCTTAAAGCGACTTGGTAAATTTCGATAAATCCCTTCAGGTAAGATAGTGTCTAACAAAACCACCAGCGATACCTCTTCGCCATATGATTGTAATAGGCGTGCAGCTTCAATTGCCAGCAAACCGCCAAATGATATACCAGCCACTCGATAAGGCCCATTCGGTTGGCGTCTCCGTATTGCCTCACAGTATGAAATTGCTAAATCCTCAACCGATAATTCAGGCTCCCTTCCATTCATTACGTCATTCATAAAAGCTTGTTCTTGTGATACATAAACACCATAAACAGGCTGATCCACTCCTAAAGAAATAGCCAAATCTTTATAAATATGAATCCCACATAAACAAAACAAAGGCAAACCATCGCCCTTACTTTGCAAAGGAACCGTGCTAGTAGACACTTGATTCCCACCATTTTCATGCAGTTCAACCAATTGCTTTATTGTTGGCGAACTAAAAACATCCCCCATGTCGAACTTAATACCCGATGCTAATTCCATTTCATGGATTAACATAACCGTCATTAACGAATCCCCACCCAAATCAAAGAAATTATCCGTCACCCCAACCTGCGGCAATTTCAATACTTGCTGCCATGCTACGGATAAGCACAATTCAAAATCATTTTTTGGCTCTACATATTCAAGCTGCGTTGTAATTTTTTCTGATTCTGTAGGTAGAGGCAACGATTTACGATCAACCTTCCCGTTTTGTGTTAGTGGAAAACCGTCTAATTTAATAAAAAATGCTGGGATCATATAATCAGGAAGCTTGCCCTTCAAAAAATCTCTTAAATCTAAACCATCAAGCGCTTCATCACTCTTAATCGGCACAATATAAGCAACAAGAATTTGCTCATCTCTTTCATCCTTCCAAGCATTAACCACACATTCCTTAACCAAATCATGCGTTGCAGAAATAACCTCAATCTCTCCAATTTCAACTCTAAACCCTCGAATTTTTACTTGAAAATCTGTTCGCCCCAAATATTGTAAATTCATATCCGAACGAAACCGAACCAAATCACCCGTTTTATACATAGGGTAATCTGGCACTAATGAGAATTTATTACAGACAAATTTTTCTTTAGTTAAACTCTTGTTTTTATAATAACCACCCGCAACACCATCACCCGCAATATATAACTCACCAGGCACTCCAATTGGTACGGGCTGCATACTGTCATTTAAAACAAACATTTGCGTACCATCAATTGGCTTGCCTATTGAAATTTCATTATCACTAGCCAAAACCTGGTACACAGAAGACCAAATCGTTGTTTCAGTCGGCCCATACATATTCCAAAGGCTTCCACAACGATTAAGCAGTGACTTAGAAAGCTCATACGGCATGGCCTCACCACCACATAGCAATTTCAATTTTGAGTCGCCTTGCCAGCCACTTGAAACAAGCAATTTATAACTAGCGGGTGTCGCTTGAAACATCGTCACACCCTTCGCCTCAATTAAGGCTCGCAACTTATCACCACTTACTGTCGCCTCATAAGGGGCAATCCTTACAGTAGCGCCGACTATAAGAGGTAAAAACAACTCCAGCGCAGCAATATCAAAAGAAACAGTGGTGACAGATAAAATAGTATCATTCGAGTCCATTCCTGGACAATTAGCCATTGCCTTTAAAAACGTAGTTAAACCATGATGTTTAACTTCAACACCTTTCGGTCTACCGGTTGAACCAGATGTAAAAATAACATAGGCCAGATCGTTTGCTGCGGGGCGCTCAAAGCTATGATTTTTTTCTTGTGCTACATAGTTATTATCATCAAGACAAATAACTAGTTTATTCTCCGTAGCAACATCTACTTTATCCTTAAGCCCTTTCTCAGTAATCAACAACAAAGGATCTGAGTCCTCAAGTATTATTGCAATTCTTTCTGCTGGCTGCTTAGGGTCTATTGGTACATACGCACCACCAGCCTTCATTACTGCCAACAAGGCCACCACCACTTTTGGAGAGCGATCGAGGCAAACACCAACCAGCATATTCGCTCGAAGCCCAGCATCATATAACTGAGCAGCCAGACAATTAACCTTTTTATTTAACGCGGTATAACTAAGCCCTTCGTCATTAAAAAGAACCGCAAACTTATCACCATTTTCAGCGACTTTTTCTTCAAAAATATCAATCACTGCTGGTACTTTTTCGCAACGTAATAAGGCGCTATCTTCTGGGCTAAACAGCTGTACCTTTTCATTCTCTGTTAGGATTTCAGCTTCTGATATTTTTTGTGTTCGATCTAAAAGAAAACATTTAAGCATCGTACAAAAATGTTCTACAGCATTTTTTCGGAACTCAGGCTCTCCCCAAACCCCTAAGTTAAAGTCAAAGTTAATTTCATAATCGTTAACGGATTTTTGATTCACTTGAATCGCTAAACTCTCTCGCCCTGCCCATGAACTACCTGGCTCATCATTCACCATTTCCTGCGTCATATTGAAAGGAGTTGTTAACTCATAATGCGCATCCAAACCACAAAACTCATCACTAGAAAATTTTTGGAAGTTGAAAACAACCTCATAACCCGCTTTTTTTGCCGAAACAAAATGCCCTCTATACGGTTTAACATTTTTTGTTTCTTCTATAACTTTGTTATAAACATCGCCAAACGTATCGCCTTCATCCACCGTAATTCGATTTGGACAAACCTCCATGTACAATCCCAAAGATGAAAAAGCACTAGATGTTCTATTAAGTAAAGGAACCCCAATAGACAAATCACTATTTAAAGTAACCCTATTTAAATAAGCAAACAATACCGCAGTAAATATTTTAGGTATCGACTCGACCCGACTCGCTTCAGCCAATAAACTGGCCGTATCAATATCAATAATTTTACTTAATCGCACCGTTAAAGCAGACTTTACAAAAGAACTTTGTCCATAAAAATTAACAGGCTCCACTGGCTGATCAAAACGCGACTTCCAATACCGCTCGTTAACATCAAAAGATTTTTTGTTATTAGTTTT
>JAESRY010000053.1 GCA_016764415.1 Cycloclasticus sp.
AGCGCTAAAAGAAATATTCACCGATCGTGGCAAGTCGGTAGATGACCATCTAGCACAGTTATTAATAAAAGAAGTGGGCGTGTTCCCACCAGGTTCCTTTGTAAAGCTCGCCAACGGCGATACCGCCATCGTTATAAAACGAGCCATTGTAAAAAAAGGAAGAAACGCAACAGCACCAATGGTTGCCTGCATTGTAGGGCCGCGAGGTGGTATGTACGAAAAACCAGCATTGCGAGACTCTAACCTAGATATGTACAAAATAATCGGTATGGCGACACCAACGCTCGATGAGTCGATAAATTTCCCTAAGTTATGGGGTTATTCGGGCTCTTAGAAGATAGATGTGCTGGTATTACCTGGCGTTTACTAATGGAGGATAAGCTTTACATTTTTTAGGTAAGTTAGATGGTCGTCAAATGTACAAAACAAACGGCAACTTTGCTGGCGTAATAAAAAAGCCCTAGCGTCTTTCGATGCTAAGGCTTTGATATTGGCTCCTCCGACTGGATTCGAACCAGTGACCCAATGATTAACAGCACCTTTGACCGGACCGTATGGCTTCCCTAAGTCAATGAAAATTAAGGGGTTTCCATTATGGCTTGAGCCAAAATTCCAATTTCCGAACCTATGCCGAACCTTTATGGGTACATATCTGTGTGATTTCTCAGTAAGCCGAAGAAACATAAGGAATTTTCAAAACCGARCTTCGAAACTATACCGAAACTGGGGCTGAAAACTGCAGAATCGGCCATTTCTCCGGAGTCGCCGTTTCTCGCCACTTTCAGCCGCAAGGTGGCCCCAGTTATCCCTGCCCTGAGTTTTTCCGAGAGGTGAACAGAGCGGACGGAGTGGGGCTGAATTTTGGGGCCTCAATCAAAAAAATTGGGGAAGGGTGGCCAACCAACGAAAGCGTGAGCTCCCATCGGTTGACCAAGTTGTTGTTACGATATTGCTTTAAGTGCTTTGTCTATTGAGTGCGAAGCTGTGTTCGCTGCATCAAGTAAGGTGCTTTTATCCAGATAACTGTAGCGACTCGTTGTAA
The DNA here is from genome assembly GCA_016764415.1 of Cycloclasticus sp. Lineage (GTDB taxonomy): Bacteria > Pseudomonadota > Gammaproteobacteria > Methylococcales > Cycloclasticaceae > Cycloclasticus. Next base: position 1,043 of record JAESRY010000053.1, read on the forward strand.
GTACGTTGGCATGCGTAAGCAGCTTTGAAAGAACGAAAATACTGACACCACTATTAATTACAAGACCGGCAAATAAATGTCTACAGCCGTGTAATTTTAACTGAGGCAAACCGGCCTCTGCTCTAATACTGCGCCAGCCCTTTGATATCGTTGTAAGCCTTTTATTTGTATTTGGGTTGACAAACAAGTACTCATGTTTTCCTTTTGTTGGTAGACCATCCAGAATTTCTAATGCGCCAGAGCTTAATGGTATAGATGAAACGCGCTTATTTTTTGAAATACTTGATGGCAACAGCATAGTCTTCTGAGAAATATCAATGTGTTCCCATTTAGCTAGAAGGGCAGAAGAAATTCTCAAACCAGTATTCAGTAAGAATAAAACCACATTGCATGCATTTCTATTAGGGTGAGTTTTAAGGACACCAACTAGATGGCCTAATTCATCCTCGCTCAGTGATACGGTTACTTGATTGTCTTCTCGGAAAAGCTTAATGCCCGAAACGGGATTTTTATCAATTAAATCAAAGTCTTGGGCCATGTTTAAAATATGCCGAGTAAGTTGGGCATAGTGGTCCGAAGTCGAGGCTGCTAATCCAGATTCACGTAATTCCGAGTGCAAACTTTGCACTTGCATACGAGTAATTTGATTTAACTTGAGATGACCAAATGCTCGTTTAAGTTGAAGTCGATATAGGCTTTCATCACATTTCCAGGAACGCTTATGAAGCTTTGCATGAGGTAAATAGGTGTTAGTGAAGAAATCACTAAACAGAGGTACGGAATTTTTAGCTTTGATGGCTTCTCGAGGGTCAATTCCTTGTGCTATTTGTGAACGGTAATCAGTAACCTTTTTACGAGCATCATCAAGAGATATGTCAGAGGTTCTTCCAAGCTTTATTGAAGAACTTTTTCCGTTAAGTTTAAATCGTAGGTAATATACACCTCGGCCTTGGCTGCTATGCTGCGCCACAACATACAACCCTGTCCTTTGGGAGCAGTAAAACTCGACTTTTTTGAGTTTATCGGGTGGGCATATAAGCCCCTTTTTTAGAAATGATTTATTTAATAGAACTATTGCCATGGTATCTCCTTAGAAGTATTGGATAATTAAGTTGTTGTTGCTGAAGTAACTCCATCGGCCACACAACAAAGATGTGCAGCCGATGAAGGTGATTTTTGGGTTACAACACAATGTATTGCCCGTGATTGTTAGTACCCCTACTGGCAGAAGAGAGAGGGTTTAAAGGGGTGTTTCTTAATCACTTGGTATTGATTGTGCCTAGGTGAATTAAAGCCTGCAAAAACAAAAGGAAGTCGGCCTTGTGTTACTAAAATAGATAAGCGGTTGCCTATGAATTTATGGATATCCATCGGCAGATATTCGTCCCACAGTACTTCACCTAGTATTTCTTTAGCCGTTACCAAGCGGTTTTTGGGTAGGTTAATAAGGTTTTCATTAACTGTTTTAATAATGAGTGAATCCAATGACTGGCTATCGTTCGCATCAACTTCTTTCAAATAGGCAGTGGAGGGTTGGGGAACTCGTGTTCTGAGGGTTTCAGTTTGATCAGTATTTCGGGTATGTTGTTTGTCGTTTAGCATGATTCACCTGTGTCGTTTAAGGGTTGTAAAAGTTTAAATATATGAGCGCCACGGTCGCCTCGCTCGAAGTTCCATTTATGTAAAACAGGGTCACTGCCTGTGTACTGTTCAATCAATGCCCGTGCCTTTCGTTTACTCGTGCCTGAATGTTCAACAACGGCATCTATGAGCGCCATCTTTTTGTTGACGCCTTCGGTGATGCATTCTTCAACTATCTGAATAAGGCTGTTCTCCTGCATTGAGCCTGAACTTGAAGATGTGGCATTGGGGTTAATATCTACCTTCGTAACCGAAGCCAAAAGCTCCCTGTAGTTGAGCCCGGTTTTAATGGAGTAGCGATAACTAACTTTAGATTCAACTTGCCCACGGTTCTTAAAGTTCTCAAATTCGACTACACGGTATTGTTCGGCCTCATTAGTTTCTATTTGCCTGAGCGTAAAAGCGCAGTCGGCGTCGTCCACCGAGTCGCTTGTCCCAGCATAGATAGGCTTGCCATCGGAACCTGGGTTTTTATTGGTATGTGAAAGCGATATTACTGTGCCGCCTTGGGATACAAAAGCTCTAACTGCTCGCCAGAATTTCAGGCCATCTGATTTGGACATAGGGTCAGTGAATTTTTTGACCGTATCTAAAATAATGACGGTGCCTGCGGCTAAACCTAGGTTAATTAATTCATTCAATATATCGATAAGGTTTGCTGCCTTAAATCCTTGATGGCCGGGCGCTAACATGTGAAAACCGTATTGTTCAGCAATCTCCAGTTTTTCCGTTAGGCCCTTTTGGTTGTCATCCGCATTAACGTAATAAATGTTTACCGAGTTCATCTTTTAGCCTCCAACAGATTCATCAGAAGCTTCATGGTGAGAAGTGTTTTGCCTGACCCTGGCGAGGCATAGATGTTACTAATCTGGCCTCGCAAGGCAATCCCCTCAAGCACAAATTCATCATCATTCATCTGCTGTCTATATTGCTGGCTCATACCATTCAGCGAGAACTTCTGAAGAGGGTTAATGGGTGAATCGAGAGTATTCTTAGCCATATTTTCAACACTGTCATCACTCGGCTCTAGCACTTCAAAATCATCTTCTTGGGGCAGGTCGGCTTGGTTAGCACCGTTATCCAATGCCACCTTATAAAGGCTTGCTATCGTTATCATCGGTTCTCTCCTTGAGTTTTAAGGGAGCGCCACATAACCTCTATTGCATGACGAGTTGTATATTTAGCGCCTCCTTTACTCCATGTATCAAAAACCTCAAGCCCTTCGTCGTCTCCTCCAAATTCGTGATGTAATCCAGCTGCGACAATAAACCAGTCTCCATAGCCCACATCCGGGTCAATATGGTCGAGCAATTTAACAGCTAACTTTGGGTCCCTTTTTGAGTTGACCGATTCGCGGTGCACTGCTGTCTTGTCAGGTAATGACTTAGGAACTGGTTTTTTAGTGGATAGCTTATCTTGTCGATGCCCTCCATTATGTGTAACCACGTCATCTATGAAACGCTGAGTTAGTTTTGTAAGGTCTAGAACATGGTCAATCTCACACTTAATCAGTCTTTTGCCTTCTTCATGCGGCCCAACAACTAAAGATCGAGCTGCTTTAACATCAAGGCGCTCAGGGTGCTGCTCAGTTGAATGTGCGCTAAGCTTTACCTCTACACCTTCGGGGACCCAATAGTAGTGATGAGAACCCTTACGTGTTTTTACTATAAAGTTACTGAAACAGTTATGTGCCTTCTCTAAATCACATAATGCTTTGTCTGCTTCTTTAGTATCGGCATCCAGTACACATATCTTATGATTAGTTAACACGCCAATGCCATGACCGGGGTGTTTCTCCCAATAATCCCTTATCTTGTTTTCGTCTACATTACCTTCCCATTCAGCCCACTTAGTTGCCGGTCGTTTTTCATCCGGAATTAACGGGATAATGTCGAAGCCAAACTCATGGCTTTTCAACGCTACTTCAATTTTCGGGGAATTTGAATTTAATTCACTAAAATTCACCCCTCTGTTTTCTTCTACATCATTCATATTTCACCTATTAATTTATTTAATTCATGAGACAAACTTAGTGTTTTTTAGACACGGTATTATTCTCATATCGAGAGTGTATACGACTCAACGGAATCTCTGCAACCCTTACTATTAAAGGCCTAAAGAGGATTAATAGGAAAGAAATTCATCTAAGAAAACCCTCCTAGACACGCTAAAAATAAAACTTATTAAGCTGAGCGTTCTTCCTGTAGGAAACAAAATACGTCTGACGAGTTTCGCCCGAAATCACTTCCTACGGAGAGCACGTTCACGTAGCTAAAAGTAATTGAAAAWAAATGAAATTAAAATAAATGACAATTTCGCAAAAAAGGCTGTGGAACTGGAATTCTGAAGCACCGTTAAGCACATTCAGATTTCCAGAATTCCAGTTTTTTAGGTTTACAGATTGATGTCCAGCTCTCTTCTTTTTCGCTCAAGGTAGGCCATCAAAAATGCCTCCAAAACTCCCTCGGGATAATTATCGAATTCTGAGTCTAGGATGCTTATACTAATTTCAAGGTAAGCCTGAAATCGAATTTCAGCTAGTTGGTTAGGTAGTGCATTTGAGTGTTCGTCGATATAAGCCGCCACTTCTGCAAGTGTACGGACTGTCATTGTGGTACATCATCTGAATCAAAGCTACCTAGCGGTTCATCTGAGGGTTCGGTGATGATGCAGTCCAAAGCTTCAATAATGGTTTTTTGTTGCGCCAGATGATCAAAGTGAGAATGGTTGTCATACGTGTTTTGGTTATAGAAATCGTTTGTATAGTTCATGGTAGTTTGTCCTTGAGTTTGAAATAGAGAATGGAAATTACAGAAATTAAGGTTATGGATTGAATTGGCCATATGTATGTGAAGAGCCCTATTGCTCCAGATAAGAAAACAAATAGAGACTTAAACGTAAGACCAGCCAAGACTAGAAAAAAGATAATCATTAAGAGCATGCGTCTCCTGAGTGCCTTGTAGTTAAAGGGATAGTTAGATGTTTTGGTTCTTAAATTGGTGATTTAGTGTTGGTTCGCTAAAAGGTCGGTCGACCTGTATGAGAAATTCTGCTGTTTTGTTGGAAGTCTTTAAGGTAAAGGGCTGCAGAGGCTTATACCTTAGTGGACCCTAAGACTTAAAGTACCTGTGTACAGCTTGAACGTGGAGCGATAGAAGGCCGTAAGAAGCCGTTCGGTGGGCGGGAGTGTTGTTACGGTGAACGTATGGCTGATTGAACCAGTCGA
>JAESRY010000054.1 GCA_016764415.1 Cycloclasticus sp.
GAGTATTTATGATCTACGTAGGGGGTTGTGTTGCTTATGAAGAGACCATCAACGAAATAGCATCAAAAGGTTACGAAGGGTTTAATCTTGTTGAACGTACACAAAATGACTAGGAGGAACACATGGCATTAAWTGRWWKMACRWTAAKMMWSTTRRRYKYAMWAGCNNYGAAGCTGAAGTAAAAGCCTTTCATGAAGGAACACCCGAAGATGCTCGGATTGCCATTGATATGCTCATGGCAAACAACCCCAAAGGCCCAGAAAATATATCAGYCGATGATTATAAGCTGTCTGAATCGGGTGTCACGTTACGTGTGATTACGCCACAAACGACGGCTAAATCGATAGTCATTTATTATCATGGWGGCGGYTGGGTTTGTGGCTCTATAAATGCTTACGAATCCGTTGCACGAGAGATTGCATCATCTGCGTCAGCTGTCGTCATCATGGTTGATTATAGATTAGCCCCCGAGTTTCCCTACCCAATACCCGTTAACGATTGCTGGGATGCKTTGTTATGGGTTGATGAAAATCGTCAACTATTAAATGCTAACAATTTACCTATTATTTTAGCTGGTGATAGTGCAGGGGGTAATTTAGCGGCCGTTGTTGCACAACGCTCCATAGACAATGGCCCTCACGTTGCTATGCNAGCCCTTATTTACCCGGTAACAGATACAGACCTAGATACACCTTCTTCATTAAGTGAAGAGAATCAACTTTTATTAACACGAGATGACATGATTTGGTTTTGGGATCATTATGTCGGTACAGATGCTGATCGTTCACACCCTGACATTGCGCCCGTACGCTCAACAAAACTGAGTCAGCTACCACCTTCACTTATTATCACAGCCGAACACGATGTATTACATGATGATGGGCAACGCTATGCTGAACGGTTAAAAGCAGCCGGCGTAGATGTGCTACACCTTGATGCTGATGGTGAAACACATGGCTTTATGTGTTTGCACGGCAATATGCCTAGTTGCCAGTGGGCGATTGATTCTATTGTTTCTTTTATCGACAACAGAATTTAATGCTTTACTTTGAGACCTCAGCATAACTCATCATCGACACAGTAATTTGTTAAAATAAGCGATGCAAAAAACTTTCGCGACACAAGCCGAATTACTCATCAGTGCCTCAATCATTAATCACCCGACGCTTTGCAGTCTTGATGACACAGAAGCCTTATTGGAATGGTCAAAGATTGAGAGTCTGCTGTCCTCCATCTACGCATCGAAAACGGGGCGGCCAAGCTATCCGCTGTTAACCTTGTTTCGACGTTTATTGCTGGGCGTGTGGTATCGACTATCTGATGTCCAGTTGGCTCAGTGCCTGTATCAGGATCTTTTGTTTCGCAAGTTTTGTCATTTAGAACTAGGTGGTGATGTTCCAGAGGCCTCAACGATAGGCCGCTTTCGAACTCGACTCGTTGAACATAATCTATTAAGTAGGCTGTCCTAATTAGTGGAACCACTTCTCGCAAAGTTTTTTTTATTACACATTCACAAAAACTTTAAATACCTGCTACTATCATTATTAATCGAAGTGTTTCAAGGAATAAAGCCTTTGATAGTAAGAAAAAACTAACTAACTAGAGGTTTAAAATGAAAAAAATACTATTGACGGCAGCCATTCTTGCCGCCGTTCCATTAACATCACAAGCTGTAGAGTTTAGCTATAAAGGCTATGGCTCCTTAATCGGTGGCATGTCAACTGACCAGGTTGATTTTCAGCCTAACATAAAATATGGCAATGGCTATTACGACCAAAGCTTTAATATTGATCCTGAAAGTCGCTTAGCTCTACAACTAACGGCAAAATTCACCGATCAAGTCTCGGTTGTTGGCCAACTTATTGCGCGTGGGGCGAATGATTGGGATATTGACTTACCTTGGTTATACCTCAACTACCAAGCAACCGATTCAGTACAAATTCGAGTGGGTCGTATGAAAGCCCCCTATTACCTCTTTTCTGACTTTCAGGATGTTGGCTACGCATTACCTTGGATAAGTACACCATCAAATGCTTATATTGTACCGGCTGACTACATTAATGGTATTAATGTATTAACGAGCTTTTCTACCGGCGATATTGAACATAGCTTTGAAGTCTATGCTTCAGTGATGAACGATACAGCAGAGTCTCGTTCACCAGCACCCGACCTAAAAATACAAGATTCTGAAATTTATGGCATCTCGTTAACATCAACCTACGATTGGTTGACCACTCGTATGACCTACAACGAAGGCGACGTGAATTTGAAAAGTTCAGCTCTGGAAGGTCTTCATACGGCTGTGGTAGCTGTATTAGGGGCGAATTCTCCCATGGCCTCAGATACTACCCTTAATGGGACAAAAGCAACCTTTGTGGGTTTTTCTGCTCGTGGTGATTTTGAAAAGCTGTTCGTTATTGCCGAGTATAATATTCTTGATTGGAATACCTATATATTGCCACATGTAGAGCGTGCTTATATCAGCGCTGGTTACAGTATCACTGAAAAGTTTACACCTTATGTAACACTCAGCAAAAATGATGATAATGACGCATCTGTCACTACAACTGGTATTCCTGCTGTTGATGGTGGTTTATTAGCTGTATCAAAAGGTTCCAATGCCGAAGGCTGGGCTTTAGGTGCACGTTATGACCTAATGCCAAATGTTGCACTAAAGGCCGAGTACTCATCCACGAATTACGATGACAAAACTAATGATGAAAACACATTACGTGTTGGCATTGATTTCTTATTTTAAGGGGATAAAACAATGAAAAAATTTAATCAAACACTTGTACTATTCACTTCCCTACTGGTCTCATCATTTGCTTTTGCTGAGGTAGCGGTTATTGTCCATCCATCTAATGCAAATGCTTTTGATAAAGCGGCCATCGCAAAAATATTTTTAGGAAAGAAAAAATCCTTTCCTAGTGGCGGCTCTATCATTACACTCACACAAGACGGTGCGCTTGCCGATGAGTTTAATACTAAATTACTCGGCAAATCATCAAGTCAGTTAAAAGCGTATTGGGCTAAGCTTATTTTTACCGGCAAAGCAATACCGCCTAAAACTGTTGCAGAGGGTGAAATGTTAGAGCTTGTAAAAAGCAACCCAAGCACAATTGGGTTTATTGATGGCTCTAAAGTAACTGCTGACGTAAAAGTTATCGGAAGATACTAAGCCAGAAAAATATTAAACGTACTATTACTACCTCTACTTACCTTTCATGATAAGTAGAGGTAGTAACATTAAACTACTTTAGTTTAATGTTGACATTAGCATAGGTAATACAATCATGTTTGCTCTAAATAATTTAAAACTATCTTACAAAATTGCCCTAATTACCGGTCTGGCAATTATCACTTTTTTAGTAACGTTAGCTGTCAGTATCTATGGTGCCAACAGCGTAAAATTAAATCTTAATAATTTACAAACTAATATTTATCCGCTGATAAAAATTTCAAATGAAAACAGTCTACAAATTCAACGGGTTGAAGAGCTATACACACAAGCCGTCTCAACAGCGGAAGAAGATCTACTTACAAAAGCAAAAGAAACAGGTTCTTTAATCAAAAAGAATATCAGCAAATTAATCAAGTACGACCCCGACTCAAGCATCACTCTAAATAAAATCACAGAACAACTAAATCAATATGAGCAGCTTAATATCGATATCGCAAAAACGATGCTCAGTGACAATATTGATTTTGAGGAAATTACCGCCAAAGCTGAAGTAAAATCTAAACTATATAAAAAACTAACTGACGATATTTTAGCCTATCAACAAAACGTTGACACATCGTTTCGTAAACTCATCAATAACTCAATTGAACACTCTGAGGAGTCAATTTATACCACTATTATTTTTGGTGCTGCTCTATTAGCACTGATGGTTTTTATTGCAACGCTAGTCAGCAGAAATATTGCTAGAACAGCGGGTGAAATTGCCGAATCATTGTTAGATCTAGCTAATGGCGAGGGAGACCTGAGTCAGCAATTAAAGGTTAACGGCACCGACGAGTTAGGGCAAGTATCCAGTAACTTCAACAAGTTTATGAAATTACTACAATCCTCTATTTCAGATGTTGTCAGTGTTGTAACCCCACTCAATAGCGCATCTTCCAATCTTAAAAAAAAGATGAGTGCTGTTACTTTACTCGCTAATGAGCAGGAAAGTGAAGCCTCAAACGTTAATCAGTCCATGCTTGAAATGCAAAAAAATGTTTATCATATGGCTGAAAATGCAGTTAAAGCTGTTAATTCGACAAAACAAGTGGAAGAAGAAGTCGCCAAAGGCCAAAGTGTTATCAAGAGCACCATCAAAATTTCTAATATTCTTAATAAAGAAATGGATCAGGTTACCGCATTTATCAACACGTTGTCAGATGATGCAGGGGAAGTGAACCAATTTCTCAACGTTATTGATGATATTTCTGACCAAACCAATTTACTCGCTCTAAATGCTGCCATTGAGGCCGCTAGAGCTGGTGAGCACGGGCGTGGTTTTGCCGTGGTTGCTGATGAGGTTCGCACGTTAGCATCAAGAACCTCAGATGCCACGAACAACATTAAGGCACTAGTTGTCAAACTAGGTAATGCTGCGCAACAGTCTGTTGATTCGATGAGTTCTGCTAGTGAGAAGTCAAAAAACAATGCTGAACAAACTTTAGTTGCAGGCGAAGCTTTAGAGCTAATTCAGCAGAAAATATCAGAAATATCAAAAATGAGTAACGATATCTCAATCTCAGCCACTGAGCAGGAAAAAGTTTCAAATAAGGTTATGGAGAATATGGAGGTTATGACAAGCTCTGTTGAATCCACCCGTTTAAACGTGCAAGAAGTTGATGATATTGTTGATAAACTAACCTCTTTTTCAGAAAGTTTGCGGGACACAAGCTCTCAATTCAAACTGGGCTTATCTTAGCTAAAAAATGGCTACAGTCTGTTAACGCCATACCGGTTGGATAATTCAGATAATGTTTCGTCACGCTTGATGACTGATAAAGCGCTTCAGTTTTAAATTCAGGTGAATGGCGTCTACGTTTTTTGCTCATTTTCTGTATTCCTCTTTTTTTGAAGAAATAATACAGAAAATAACACCTTAACAGTGATGCATTATTGTCCAATTAATGGGCTACTTCTCTAATTTACCCAAAGGTGCCAATCTTCTTAAGCTTGCGCTATCATGACTGAGGGGCGCATAAAAATTATCGACAAGGTGAATGGCTCAGCAAGTGAAGGTGCCCTCGGGTATGCTGCACCCCCATCAGGTTCAGGCAATGGCGTTGATGGCAAGTCTAAGTGTGATTTAGAAGCGGGTCGGCATGTTAAGAATGACAGTTGTGGCCGCAAGAAATCCACCTATGGTTTTTCAATCCATACAGGCGTCGATGAAGATGGATTCATTCATCGACAACAGGTCACGCCAGGTAATGTGCATGACAGTCAGGAACGTGACACCCTGATATTGGGTGATGAAAGCGGCCCTGTATGCCGATGCGGCATACAGCTCTACAGAAACACGAGATACACTAGAATAGGTGGGTGTTGCCGACCAAGTGCAATGCAAAGGCTACCGGAATAATCCCCTGTCGAGCTCGGATAAAACTCGTAATAAAGAGATTGCCGTGACCGGGTCGGGGTGGAGAACGTCCCTTTGCAACCTATAAACAGCACTATGGCTTAGCCAGCACTCGATTTATGGGATTGGCCAAGAATGCGACGGTTTATGGCTTGGCAACAATGGCAGCCAATATCCGAAAAGGTGCCCGGTTTTTGGTGCTTTACGGTCTGGATGAGCTGGCTTATGCAGGGTAAATCCGCCTAAAGTGTCTATTTTAGTAGCA
>JAESRY010000133.1 GCA_016764415.1 Cycloclasticus sp.
ACCAAACTCGAAATTAGCAATACCCGTTGACTGCCATATTTGCATTATGCCATTTTCCATTATATTCGCCCTAACAAATGAGAATTAATGGTGCGCCAGCCGGAATCGACTCACCCTCTTTGACAAAAACATCTGAGATTTGGCCTTCGATATGCGCCCTAATCTCTGTTTCCATTTTCATCGCTTCAAGAATAATAACTACATCGCCTTCATGAACATCATCCCCTGCTGCAACAGCAATTCTGACTATATTCCCAGCCATTGGTGACATCAGCGGGTCATTCTGGCAAAAAGCACCAGAAGCCACTTCAGGAGCGCTAGTTTTCGAATTTGCTGACGCTGTAACCGCAGCCGGTGCAATATTTTCTATTGTGCCACTTGCTCCAACCTTAACTTGATAAACTTTTCCCTTTACCTCAACGTCATACACTTCAGGTGTATTAGTGTCCGCCGAGCTAACTGTTTTAACACCCGTGGGTACCGGCTCGAAAGCATCTGGATTATCTCTGTTCTTTAGGAAATCTAAACCAACTTGTGGAAACAAGGCATACGTCAATACATCATCAATTGACTGGTCAGCAAGCTGTATACCGTCCTCTTTTGCCTTCCTGTCTAATTCAGTAATCAGCTTCTCTAACTCATCGTCTATTAGATCAGCGGGGCGACATGTAATCGCCTCAGCTCCGTCTAAAACTTGAGCTTGTAGCTGCGCATTAACCGGTGCTGGTGTTGCGCCATACTCCCCTTTTAAAACGCCCGCTGTCTCTTTGCTAATTGATTTATAACGTTCGCCCATTAGCACGTTCATTACCGCTTGGGTTCCTACAATTTGCGACGTAGGTGTTACTAATGGCAAGTAACCGAGGTCTTTTCGTACAACTGGAATTTCAGCCAATACTTCATCAATCTTATCAGCCACATTTTGCTGCTTTAATTGACTCTCAAGATTCGTCAACATACCGCCTGGAACCTGTGCAATTAAAATTCGTGAATCCACGCCTTTTAGCGACCCTTCAAATTCTGCGTATTTCGGACGAACGGTTCTGAAATAGGCAGCAATTTCTTCCACGGCTTCTATATCCAAACCAGTAGCTCTCTCGGTACCTTCCAACATAGCAATGAATGTTTCAGTAGGGGAATGCCCATACGTCATACTCATTGATGAAATAGAGGTATCCAGCATATCTAAACCTGCCTCAACGGCTTTTAGGCACGTGGCTACACTCATACCCGTTGTCGCATGGCTGTGCAAAGCAATGGGCACATCACAAGACGCTTTGAGGCGCGTAACAAGCTCAGCTGCGTCGTAAGGCTTCAATAAGCCCGCCATATCTTTTATCGCAATCGAGTGGCAACCTGCATCTTCTAATTGCTTGCCCATATCGACCCAACCATCCAAGCTATGCACTGGACTTTCAGTAAACGAAATAGTCCCTTGAGCATGTTTACCCACTTCTATCGTCGCTTTAATGGCTGTTTCTAAATTACGCACATCATTCATCGCATCAAAAATACGGAATACATCCATACCATTTTCTGCCGCACGTTCTACGAACTTGCGTACAACGTCATCGGCGTAATGTCGATAACCGAGTAAATTTTGACCGCGTAACAGCATTTGCTGAGGTGTGTTTGGCATAGCCGCTTTCAGTAACCTAAGTCGCTCCCACGGGTCTTCGCCTAAATAACGAATGCACGAATCAAACGTCGCTCCACCCCATGTTTCTAAAGACCAATAGCCAATTTTGTCCAATTTCTCGGCAATCGGCAGCATGTCTTCTATACGCAAACGCGTAGCAAAAAGTGATTGGTGGGCGTCGCGCAAAACGACGTCAGTAATTTTTAATGGTTTAGTCATAATGTGTTTTTATTATTTGGAGCGGAAACGCTGAACGGCCATGGATATAGCGGCAACGACATCTTCATGAATTTTATGCGTGTTGACTGCATTGGGCGCTAACGCCTCAGGTTCATATTTCAAAACCAACGCAGATACGCCTTTAATAACTACAATCAATAATCCAAGAATGAAAAAAACCATCCCCATCCCAAGGAACATGAGTTCCACGCCTTGCTCTATTAAATTTACAATCGTCATGGCTGAGAATTATACGGCATTCAAGAGTTCTCGCCAAAACTTGATAAAGATTTTCTTAAATCATGGTGTTACAAAAAAAATTAGGCTATACGAGGTTTTTTAAACGAACGGTCATCCGCTTCATTTTGCTCTTGCCTATCTTGAATGGCTTGTTCTTGTTGCTTAGATTTTGATATTAACTTATTCACTATTTTTTTGCGGCTATTAGTCTTACGGAAGGCTTGCTGGTGCTCATTCGCTTTTACGCGCGTTTGTTGAACCGTTTTAATTTGCTCCTCTATCGCACCATCCAACTTTTGTACAAAAGCTTGGTACTCCAATAGTCTAGCGGCAGGCATTCCACTTTCGCCTTTAGTCTTGAACTGCGCAACATAATCAGCGCGATAGCCTCTTAACTTTTCAAGCTGACCGAGAGAGTCTTCTTGCGCCTGAAATGATTGCCCCATCTGAACGGCTGCAGCGGCTTCCTTGTTCTCAGCTAACTGTTTAACTGGCTCGAATCTTTTGGATTTTTTCAACACGTTTCCCACTTAAATTATTCCTTAGATAAAGCAACTGATCGACCTTGCTGGATAACAGCTTCCAAGCCGTCTAAACTTTCATCAAAACTCACTGATTCTGTCATTTCTTGTTGCAGGAAGTCTAACATTGTTTCATGCATATCAATGGCCTGATCGACCAAGGGGTTTGACCCTGGTTGGTATGCACCTACATTAATCAAATCTGAATTTTGTTGGTACGTCGAATTAATTTTTCTAAATTCTCGGGCTATATCCTGATGCTCTCTCGGTACCACTTCAGTCATTAATCGGCTCACGGACGCCTCCATATCAATAGCAGGAAAATGCCCTGTTTCGGCAAGGCTTCTCGACAGATGGATATGCCCATCAAGAATCGCTCTGCTGGCATCAGCGATAGGGTCATTCGTATCATCGCCTTCTGTTAATACCGTATAAAACGCGGTAATTGAGCCATCACCTTCATCAGAATTTCCTGCCCGTTCAACTAAATGCGGCAACTTACTAAAAACTGAGGGCGGGTAACCTTTTGTTGCAGGCGGCTCATTAATCGCCAAAGCAATTTCTCGTTGCGCTTGGGCGTAACGCGTTAGTGAATCCATCAATAACAATACGTTTTTACCTTGATCACGGAAATACTCCGCAATACTGGTCGCCAACATCGCGCCGTGCATACGCATAAGCGGCGGGTCATCGGCCGGAGAGGCAACAACAACAGCTCGCGCCATGCCTTCTGGGCCTAGCGTTTTTCTTACAAATTCATTAACTTCTCGACCACGTTCACCAATCAGGCCTACAACAACAATGTCCGCTTCAGTGTATTTTGTCATCATCCCAAGTAGCACACTTTTACCCACGCCACTGCCCGCAAAAAGACCAATACGCTGCCCTCTAGCAACCGTTAACAACGAATTAATCGCGCCGATACCTACATCTAAATGTTCTGTAATGGCTTTTCTGCGCAAGGGGTTCATCGGCCTGCCATGTAAAGGCATCGTATCTGTCGTGTGCACCGGGCCTTTCCCATCAATCGGCCGTCCGCCGCCATCAATCACGCGCCCCAATAGTGCCGGCCCTACATGGGCCATACTCGTTAGCCCCATTGGAATAACCCGACAGTCTTGTTCAAGTCCTCTAATATTACCGGTGGGCATTAAGTAAAGTCGTTCGCCAGAAAAACCAACCACTTCAGCTTCAATGCGATTACCATCCACCGTTTCGATCATGCAGCGACCACCAATGGTGGAGCGGCAGCCAACGGCTTCAAGCGTTAAGCCAACCATGCGTGTCAACCGACCTTCTACTAACATAGGTTGAGGCTCACCAATGCGTTCTTTATATAAACTTAAGCGGTTTAACCACTTCTCTTCACGTTGCTCTACAAAGGCAGGCAAACTCATGAATTTGATCTCTCATCGCCTAGTGCTTGAGCGATAATCGCCAATAACCTGTTTTCAATCGTTGCATCAATGGTTGAAACGTCCGTTGAAACACGACAACCGCCGCGGCTAATAACCGGATCCTCTACGACTTTCCAGCGTGTTTCATCTGCCTCACCCAGCGACAACGCCGACTTAACCAAAGCAGCATCTTCTGGGTGTAGGAATAATTGAATGTTTTGTGAACTCGATGGCAGTGCTGCTAGCGCTTCTTTTACCACGCCTACCACTTGGCCTGAATCTGCTTTTAATTCGCGACGAATCAATTGTTTAGCAATTTGAATAGCTAACGAAGCTATCTCGTTTTCAACTCGTTCGTCAAACTCTTCGTAGGGTGCTGCCAACGATTGGATAACCGACTCTAAAGACTTAACCTTTTTCGCTATTTGAGCTTCGCTGGCCTTTAAGCCTTTGGCGAAACCGTCTGCATAACCTTTTTTTGACGCTTCCTGCGCAGTCTGCTGCTGGACTTTCTCAAGATCACCTGCTGTTGGCGCTCTTACGTCCCCAATAGCTACATCAACCGATGAAGATTCAGCGAAAGACGGGAAACTCCAAGTAGATACTTCGTCTTTTTCTGGCGACGAGTTAGACAAGATCATCGCCTCCACCACCGCCTAGTGAAATTTCACCAGAATCAGCTAGGCGTCTAGCAATAATCAATACTTCTTTTTGAGCCGATTCTACATCGCTGACTTTAGCAGGTGGCGCCGCTTCCATATCATCACGTAACATTTCAGCTGCACGTTTAGACATATTGGCAAATATTTTTTCTTTCAATGCTTCTTCTGCCGCACGTAAAGCCAACGTTAATACATCGGTTGATACTTCTTTAAGCAGCCCTTGAATACCACGATCATCCACATCAATAAGATCATCAAAGACAAACATTTTATCTTGAATTTTTTGGCCTACTTCTTCGTCTGCCTCAACAACTGAATCAATCAATTCTGCACTGGTTGAACCTTCCATAAAGTTCAATATATTCGCAGCTGTTTGAATGCCCCCCATTGTCGCCGTTTGAGCACCAGAATTGCCCGATAATTGCGCCTCCATAATGGCATCTAATTCTTGCAGCGCATCCGGCTGAACACCTTCTAATACAGCTATACGCATTAACACATCTGGCCTTAAACGTGGCGCAAGGTTACTTAATGTTTCCGCTGCTTGATCACTATCCAAATACGACAAAACAATGGCGATAATCTGCGGATGCTCCAAGCGGATTAAATCGGCTATCGAGCGAGCGTCCATCCATTTTAATTGTTCTAAGCCCTTGGAGTTTCTACCTAATAAAATTCGGTCAATCACACCGCCAGCTTTATCCGCACCTAACGCATTAGTTAGAACGTTTTTTATGTACTTATCCGAATCGATACCGAGCGCCGTTTGTCCACCAATGGTGGTAATGAAATGTCCAACCACTGAGTCCAGAGTTTCTGTTGTGACATTTTCCAGCGTTGCCATCGCAGTGCCCACTTGTTGCACCTCTTTTGGCCCCATGTGTTTCATCACACCAGCAGCATGGTCTTCACCTAAGGATAATAACAAAACAGCTGCTTTAGCTGTTCCACTAAGTTCCGGTGCTTCTTCTTTTTGTGCTTCAGCCATTAGTCTTGTATCCATGTTTTCATTACTTGAGCAACCCTTTTAGGGTCTTCA
>JAESRY010000134.1 GCA_016764415.1 Cycloclasticus sp.
TAGCGTGCATTTTGAAAGTTTATTTAGAGAACCTATTGTCGTTGATAATTTGGATGGTCTGTTAACGTGGCAACATGGTGAGAACGGTTGGCTAATAAACTCGGATTACCTTAATTTGCGTACACCTCATGTTTCTACGCAATCACGAATAAATGTCCTCGTACCTGATGATGGGCAACGATCAATCATTGATTTACAGTCAAATTTTGGCAACGTAGACAGCCGTAATACTTCAGTATATTTACCGGTTGGCATCATGAGTGATGACCTTGTTGAATGGTTAGATGATGCTTTTATTGAGGGTAAGGTTAACAGTGGCGGCTTAATCCTGAAGGGTGCATTGACAGACTTCCCGTACCGTAAAAAAAGGGGTGTTTTTCAAGTCTTATTTGATACACAAGATATTCGTTTGCATTATGCCAATGCGTGGCCTGATGTATTAGAGGTATCTGCTGAAGTTGAATTTAAAAATGAAGGAATGAATATTATCGGAAGAAAGGGGGCTATTTCTGGCAATAAAATTACTCATGTTTCCGTTGCCATTGCAGACCTTGAACGGGATGAACATTTAAATATCATCGGCAAGGTTGAAGACGATATGAGTGGTTTGTAC
Source organism: Cycloclasticus sp. (assembly GCA_016764415.1). Lineage (GTDB taxonomy): Bacteria > Pseudomonadota > Gammaproteobacteria > Methylococcales > Cycloclasticaceae > Cycloclasticus. The sequence continues at coordinate 614 of JAESRY010000134.1, forward strand.
GATTTTTTTAAGCAATCACCGATTAAACAGAAAATAGGTGCATTGTTAACGCATAGCACTATCTCAGGCCCCGCCAGTATTGATTTAACACTTAATATTCCGTTACTTGACGCGTCCGAAACAAAGGTTAATGTAACGGCTCGTTTAAATGGTGGTGTTTTAAACTTGTCTGAACTAGGTGTCGAAATTAATCATATTAACGGTGTTATTCATTACGCTGATGAAGGGTTAACGGGGCAATCAATTAAAGGGAAGTTGTTAGGCGAGAACATTGATATTGATATTAGAGCTGAAAAAAACAACACAGTTATCGAGGGTAAGAGCCAATTAAATGTAGCGGCTCTCGCAAATAAATTCCCATCGGCTTTATGGGAAAAACTCGATGGCTCTAGTGATGCGACGTTGAACCTTGCTGTGCCGCGTGATGGTTTAACCAGCGGTGACTCAACGACAGTGACCCTAAAGAGTAACCTTAAGGGGATAATCGTTGATTTGCCAGCGCCTATTGGTAAGGCTAAAAATGCCTCAATGCCTCTTAAAATAGTCACTACATTGGGAAAATTATCGTTGCCTATAAAAGCATCCTATGGTGATAAAGCTAACGTGCTGGCGCTGTTTAAGGAAAATAAGTCGAAAAAACTGGAGCTTGACAAAGCGGATATTCATTTAGGTAAAACGCCTGCTAGACTGCCGAAACAGCCCGGTATTCAGATATCAGGCATGGTGGAAGCATTGGACGTTTCAAGCTGGAAARAGGYATTCGACAGTGAAAAAAATAGCCCTCTAGGAGGAGCTGTTGTTAATCAGCTGAACTTGACGGTTAACCGGCTGAACTGGTTAGATACCATGTTTGATAATGTACATCTGATAGGTGAGCATAAAAATGCACAATGGTCAGGAGAAATCAGTAGCCCCATCATTTTAGGTCGTTATAGCGTGCCGGATGATTTTTCTGCGGGAAATAAAATCAGCCTGAATCTAGAAACTTTAACGCTACTTTCTGATAAAGATGAAACCTACAGCGATAAACAATCTCCAATAAGCCCCAGTGATATACCCGATATTGATATCTCAAGTAAGGCATTTATTGTTGGGAAAAAGAATTTAGGAGAATTGAGCTTGAGGTTGCGTCAAAAGGATAATGGAATGCTGATTGAGTCCTTATCTTTGAAGTCAGCTAGAGATGACTTTCAAGCGTCTGGTGCATGGGAACTAAAAGATGGTCAAAGTAGAACGGGGTTAAACGGCAAGTTGGTGAGTAAATCGTTGGGCTCCTTACTGAAAGATATGGATATTACAAACAAGTTAAAAGACGCACCTGTAGAAGCTTATTTTGATATACATTGGCCTGGGGAGCCGCAAGCCTTCTCTAAAGACCGATTGAACGGTTACGGGCAGATTAAATCAGGTCAGGGTCGCTTATTAGATGTTGAGCCGGGTATCGGTCGAATATTCGGCTTACTTAGCTTGAGTACGTTACAAAGGCGTTTGCAACTCGATTTTAGTGACCTTGTGCAGAAGGGCCTTAGTTTTGACAAAATAAAAGGGCGCTTTGTTATGGTTGATGGCAAAGCGCAAACGAATCGATTTTATCTTGAAAGCCCATCAGCTCGATTGGACTTTCAAGGCACAGTTAATTTAGCGAATGAAGAGATTGATCAACTGATTACGGTTACGCCTAAAACAACAGAAAGTTTACCTTTAGCAGGCGCGTTAGCGGGAGGGCCTTTAGTTGGCGCCGCTGTTTTCGTTGTTCAAAAACTGGCTGGGAAAACGGTGAATAAGTTAACGGGATATCAGTATCACGTGACGGGTCGTTGGAGTGAGCCGAAAATCAAAAGAATTAGTCGGCCCGGAGGTAAAATTTTTGGTATGGTTGAAGATGCGTTAATGCCTGTATTTGATGCTACATTGGGGCAATTACCATTGGACAAAGTGTTGCCTAAATTATCTCAGACCAAAAGGTAATGATGGGTGATTGCATAACGGTAGCTGCCATCCAGATGGTCTCATCTGATTGTGTCGATGATAACCTGAAGGTAGCTAATCGGCTTATTGAGGAAGCTGTGAAAGAGGGCGCGGAACTGGTCGTTCTGCCAGAAAACTTCGCGTTAATGGCAAAGCGTTCTCAGCAGCTTCTACAGATGGCAGAGACTATCGGGGATGGGCCTATTCAAACCTTTTTAAGTGAGTTATCAAAGCGGTTAGGCTGTTGGATTGTGGCAGGTTCCTTATCTACACAGTCAGATGAGGCAGAAAGAGTCTATGCGACTTGTTTTGTCTATAACGATGTTGGCGAACAAGTGTCTTATTACCATAAAATACATTTATTCGATGCTGATGTAGCGGATAATAAAGGCCGCTACAGAGAGTCGGATACGTTTGTAGCCGGTAAGCAGGTTGTGTCGGTAGATATGCCGTTTGGCTTAATGGGTTTGTCGATTTGTTATGACTTAAGATTCCCTGAGCTATATCGAGAACTCTTGCAGCAAGGCGTTAGCCTGTTGGTCGCACCCTCAGCGTTCACCGAAATAACAGGGCGTGCGCATTGGTCTTTATTATGTCGAACCAGAGCTGTTGAAAATACCTGCTATCTTATCGCTGCGAACCAAGGCGGATTGCATAGCAATGGCCGCGCAACCTATGGGCATAGTATGATTGTTGACCCTTGGGGTGAGGTGTTAGCGGAAATGGATGTAAGAGAAGGCTATATATTAGCCAGCTTAAAGCAATCAAAACTAGAAGAAGTAAGAGCAAACTTGCCGGCAATACGGCATAGAAAATTATTTAAAGATGAGTGATAAATGAGCGATTTAATTAAACAAGCTGAAAGTTTTATTCTCCAACCCGTAGGGTTAACGGTTAACGATATTGATCAAGTGATGGGTCAAATGCTATCGGGTCCTATTGATCAAGCAGATATTTACTTTCAATCTTCACGTAGTGAGTCGTGGGTGTTGGAAGACGGTATTGTTAAAGACGGTAATTACAATATAGAACAAGGCGTTGGCTTGCGCGCTGTTAGTGGTGAAAAGACAGGTTTTGCCTACAGTGAAGAGTTGGCTATGCCTAATATGTTGGATGCAGCTAAAAGCGTTAGGTCGATAGCTAGTCGCGGACAATCGGGCGTTTTAAAGCCGACTTCTCGTAAAATAGTGCCTCAGTTATATGCGCCGCTCGATCCATTGGATACGATGAGTCGTGAAGAAAAAATCGCCTTACTTAAACGCGTAGACCAAGAGACTCGTCAGATTGATTCGCGTATAGATCAAGTTATTGTGAGTATGATTGGCGTGTATGAAGTGATCTTAGTGGCCACTGAAGACGGCAGTTTGAGCAGCGATATTCGACCACTGGTAAGAATGAATGTGTCGGTTATCGTCGAAGAAAATGGGCGTAGAGAACAGGGCGGTTCAGGTGGCGGGGCTAGGCTAGGCTATGATTACTTTATAGAAGATGACCGCGCCATGAGTTATGCTAAAGAGGCGGTGCGTTTAGCGTTAGTGAATCTGGAAGCTGTTGATGCACCCGCTGGAAATATGACGGTTGTGCTGGGCCCTGGCTGGCCGGGTATTTTGTTGCACGAAGCAATAGGGCATGGTTTGGAAGGGGACTTTAATAGAAAAGGCAGCTCTGCCTTTAGCGGCCGCTTAGGTGAAAAAGTAGGCTCTTCACTGTGCACAGTGGTTGATGATGGAACCTTAGAAAACAGACGTGGCTCTTTATCCATTGATGACGAAGGCGTACAAACGCAATGTACGACACTGATTGAAAACGGCGTCTTAAAAGGCTATATGCACGACAAGATGAATGCGCGTTTGATGGGTCACGCTGTTACGGGTAATGGCCGGCGTGAATCGTATGCGCATTTGCCGATGCCGCGAATGACCAATACATATATGTTGCCAGGAAAAAGCGATCCTTCGGATATTATATCGTCTGTTAAAAACGGTTTGTATGCGGTTAATTTTGCAGGCGGTCAGGTGGACATTACATCGGGTAAATTTGTGTTCTCCGCTAGTGAGGCATACCTAATTAAAAATGGCAAAGTCACCACTCCAGTTAAAGGGGCAACACTTATTGGCAATGGGCCAGACGTGCTCACCAAAGTTAGCATGGTGGGTAATGATCTTGAATTAGACAGTGGTGTAGGCACGTGTGGGAAAGAGGGCCAGAGTGTCCCCGTTGGAGTGGGTCAGCCCACGCTTAAGATTGATGGCCTTACGGTTGGAGGCACGCATGCCTAATACTGATAAGCTCTCGAAAGTGAACGAGCACGAAACTGATCGATTAAAAAATATAGCTGCTGATGTTTTATTGGAAGCGAAAAAACAGGGTGCAGATCAAGCAGAAGCATCTATTAGCGTGGGTCGTGGTTTATCCGTTAACGCGAGATTAGGTGAAGTAGAAACGATAGAGCATCACCGTGACCAAGGTGTCGGCATTACCGTTTATAAAGGCAAAAAGAAAGGTTCAGCTAGTTCAACAAAACTTGATGGCTCCTCAATAGCGGAGATGGTTAGAGCTGCTTGTGCCATTGCGCGGTATACAGAGGATGACCCTTTTTCAGGCTTACCTGAAAAAGATAGATTGGCAACGCAGTTTCCAGATTTGTCGCTGTATCACCCGTGGGATGTAAGTACAGAACAAGCGATAGAAATGGCGATTAGTTGTGAGAATGCCGCGCGTTTTTACGATAAAAAAATAACTAATTCAGAAGGCGCGAGTATTCAAACGTTTGAAGGCACGCGTGTGTTCGCAAACAGCCTTGGTTTTAATCATGGTTACCCAGCGAGCCGTCATAGTATGAGCTGTTCTGTTATTGGTGAGTTAGGTGACAGCATGCAGCGCGATTATTGGTATACCGTTGCCCGCAAAGTAACTGATTTGGAAGATGCTATTAAGGTCGGTGAAAAAGCATCGGAGCGAACGGTTAAACGATTAGGTGCGCGCTCTATTAGTACTAGAAAGTGCCCCGTTTTGTTCGCGGCAGAAGTCAGTGGCGGCTTTATTGGGCATTTTATATCGGCCATTAGAGGCGGGAATCTATATCGAAAGTCATCATTTTTAGTCGATA
>JAESRY010000135.1 GCA_016764415.1 Cycloclasticus sp.
GCTGGTAAGTTTCTTCGCCTGCTGTATTTTACCTTTTGAGATGTCGGCTTTTCTCAAATTTCCCATCATTGTTTTGCTGACAGCATTTTTTAGTTTTACGTCTTATCACCATCTGGTTCAGCGTAGCTGGGTGAGTGATCTATTAAATGGGATGCGATTTGACCTGAAATGGCCCTGGAAGGCTGATTCGAAATGATCCAGCCCGGAATGAAGGGATGACTAAGCCCAACTAAGGTTTAAAGATTCATCCACTTTTGCTTGTGCCCAGATGTGGCGAGAGCCCCTAGCTCCTCTCGAATTACCTGCGCGAATTGCCTGCTCGACTCGCACTGGCATGCCCACCTGATTTTGCAATTTCAGCAAGCTCAACAGGACTTGCACCAGAGGATATTCGACCCCAGAATCCCATTTGAAAGACCAGCTGCTTCTCAACAAGCAAATGGATTGCATCATGTGGAAACATGCCTTTCTTGCTCGTCGATATCCTGCACAGACAAGAGTGAACTAACGTCGAGGGCGCTTTCGATCAAAACGTTTCATGCCAGCCATATCATACAAAATGCGAATATCTTTCGGTTTCAGATCAGTATACTTTCCGGCTTTGACAGCAGAAGGAATAAAGAAATTTTCGCTATCACTTTCTACTGTGGGTCCTGGAAAAGGAGGTGCTGGGATGATGCCTTCAACCGTATACTCCCGACTAGGTGAAAAATACTGCAAATTGATTTCGCTACGCTCACTGGCAAATACAACGCCAGCTGGGTTTATAGCAGCAATAAGCGGGTCTTGTGGAAAAGCAACGCCACTGCCGGCGATACCAACTTGTCTTGCGCCATAACCCAAAGCAAAAAGACCGTTACTGGCCGATGCAATTGGTGTGATTAATGCGGCGCTTATTAATAAGGCGCCAGTAATTTGTGCACGATAGGTGTGTTTATTCGAATTCATTAGGACTCCACTCTTAGTAAGGTAGTTATTATTTTTGCCGTTGTTATAGTGTCCTTATTTCTTGTTAAGGTCAATCAGTTCTAATGTTGATTCATTCTGTCCACCCACGCCATACCCAGCGCAGACAGTACAAAGGTCATATGGATAATTACATACCACATCAGTTTGTCGTTATCGATGTGTTCGGCATTCATGAATTTTTGCAGTAAATGGATGGATGAAATGGCCACAATTGAGGCAGCGACTTTTTGTTTTAACGAGCCAGAATCTAATTTTCCCAACCACGACAGTTTTTCTTCGCCGTCTTCAATATCGATGCGGGAGACGAAGTTTTCATAGCCACTTAACATGACCATAACGACCAAGCCGCCAACTAAGGACATATCCACCAATGAGAGGATGACGAGTACCATATCGGCTTCATTAGAGCCCAGTATGAGTGGAACGAAGTGGATGATTTCCTGAAAGAATTTTATGGATAGTAAAATAAGAGCCAGGCTAAGCCCTAAATACAGAGGAGCTAATAGCCAGCGAGAGGTGTACAGGACTTTTTCTAATTTAGATTCGATTGAGTTCATTGTAAATAAAGTTAAGGGTTAGGGTGACGTGTTCAAGAATTTCGATTAGCCTATCATGAAATTATTATTATTTGGAGTTGTTCATGAAACGTCGTGACTTTATTAAATCTGCGGGAATTGGAGCGCTGGCAACCAGTGCTGTAGCGGTTAGCTCGCAAGCGTTTGCAGCGAAAACAGAATTTAAGTGGAAAATGGTGACGACTTGGCCGAAGAACTTTCCGGTACTGGGGACTAATGCCAATTATTTAGCGAAAACAATCGAAGAAATGAGCGGTGGCCGCATCCGCATAAAAGTGTACGGCGCGAATGAGCTAGTGCCAGCGTTTGAAGCGTTTGATGTGGTTTCTAGAGGAACCGCGCAGATGGGGCATGGCGCGGCGTATTATTGGAAGGGCAAAAATGAAGCCACGCAGTTTTTTGCGGCCATTCCATTTGGTATGAACGCGCAAGAACTTAACGCTTGGTTGTATTACGGCGGTGGCATGACTTTATGGGAAGAACTTTACGATAGATTTAATTTAATCCCGACGGCGATTGGTAACTCAGGTGTGCAAATGGCCGGTTGGTTCCGCAAAGAAATTAACTCAGTTGATGATTTGAAAGGCTTGAAAATGCGTATTCCCGGTTTAGGTGGCGAAGTATTAAAACGCGCGGGCGGCACGCCGGTTAATTTACCCGGCGGCGAAATTTTCACATCACTTCAATCAGGTGCCATTGACGCGACCGAGTGGGTCGGGCCGTATAACGATATGGCGTTTGGCTTATACAAAGCGGCGAAAAACTATTATTACCCCGGTTGGCATGAGCCCGGTTCCACGCTTGAAACCTTTATTAATAAAGATGCCTTTAATGAGCTGCCGGCTGATTTACAAGCGATTGTGAAGCACGCTTGTAAAGACGCTAATATGGACATGATTTCTGAGTTCACGGCTAAAAATAACCAAGCGCTTGAAACATTGGTCAGCAAACATAAGGTGAATTTAAGACCCTTGCCGGATGACGTGTTAAAAAAATTGCACGGTTTATCAAATACAGTGGTGCAAGAAGTGGCGGACAAAAACGCGTTCTCGCAAAAAGTGTATGCCTCGTATAGTGGCTTTCAACAACAAGCGATGAAGTGGTCGGACGTGTCAGAATACGCGTATATGCGGGCTAGAAATTTATAGGCTACTGAATAGGGTATTTAGTTAGGCGAATATTTTTTGAGCAGAAAACCAAATAAAAAGCCTGTGAAAAGCATCAAAATACTGTAGGTAATGGCGGGAATCATCATGGCGCTATTGCCTATTAAAGTGCCTGCAACTAACAACGCTAATGCGCCATTTTGAATGCCTACTTCGTAGCTAATGGAGATTGATTGCGCGCGCGACAGTTTGAAAAATTGGGCTAACCCAAAGCCCAAAGCCAACACTAAAATATTTAACGTTAAGGTCGCCAATCCGGTTTGTAAAAAGAAGTCTGCCATGTGCGCTTTGTTTTTTAAAATAATTGCCACGATGATTAAAAATAAAAAGACGATTGAAAAGATCCGGATAATGGGTTCAATTTTATTCGCTGCTTTTTGCCATGTTGATAGTACTAACATGCCGAAAATGACCGGCACAACAGAGATAACCAATAACTGCATCACTGTCTTAAGTAATGGCAGCTCGAACGCCTGACTGCTGCCGATGAAATAGTCCATTGCCACCAAGGTGAAAAGGGGCAGTGTAAAAGGCGTTATTAAGCTAGCCACGGCTGTAAGGCTAATGGACAGTGCGACATCGCCCTTGGCAATGTTAGTAAACATATTTGATGTTGCGCCGCCGGGAGCAAACGAAATGATCATCAACCCAACGGCTAATTCTGGCGGTAATGTAAAAATAATGGCCACGGTAAATGCAATGATAGGTAATGCAACCATTTGGGCTACTAGGCCAAGTAAGACTGGTTTAGGCTGTTTCAAAACGCGGGTAAAATCTGTTATTTGCAACGTGAGGCCCATGCCAAACATGATGATAAATAACGAGGCGGGAAGAATGACGGTAGTTAGAATGTCTGCTTGCATATTGGGTGGTATGTGACGGTTTGGCTGAATTATACGTAAAGTTAAAATTAAAGACTACAGCAGCGTTGATGATAAGACTAGCGCCGATGTGACCTGCCAAAAAAGCGGTGTGTTGCTAGGTTTGGAATGGGCTAGAATATACCTTTATTTGGCGTACTGTCTTGGGCTTAGAATCTGAGGGAGGCGGTCAAGCAAACTTCACATAGAATAGGGAAGTAACATGGCAATCGACGTAAACGCAATTGAGCGACTGAAAACGGACCCAATGAACATTGGGCAGTGGATAATTGTTGCGATTTGCATCGGGACATTGGCTCTGGATGGCTATGATGTTTTATCCATCGCCTTTGCTGCTCCGGGTATAACCCAGGAATGGGGCTTGTCAAAATCTGTCCTTGGCATTGTTCTATCGCTTGAATTAGCGGGCATGGCCGCGGGGTCAATTTTTCTTGGGTCATTGGCCGATAGTCATGGRCGRCGCCTTACCATGTTAGGCGGGCTTACYATTGTAACCRTTGGTATGTTYGTTGCTGGTTTAGCCCCCAATATCTACGCGCTGGGCGCAGCACGCTTGTTTACTGGCCTGGGTATAGGTTGCATACTCGCTACCGCAACGGCGACCTCTTCGGACTTTTGCAATGATAAAAACCGAGTGCTATCAGTCACTCTAGTGGCTGGCGGTTTTCCGTTAGGYATCTATCTTGGYGCRACYTTTCTCGCGCCTTTACTTAAACAATACGACTGGCGTATTACCTTTTATCTCGGAGCCTTTTTAAGCTTTCTGTTCATTCCGCTGGTTTATTTTTATGTGCCAGAAACAATTTCATTTTTGAATCGCAAACGCCCTGTTGGCGCGTTAGAGCAGATACAGAAAACCATGCGTCGTTTGGGGCATACGCCGCCTGACGCATTACCATTAGTCGCTGAACAAGAGGTGGAAGTTGTCGGAATGAAAAGTTTGTTTAGCCCGAGCTTGCGGTATACCACCCTGATATTAGGGTTCGCTTATTTCGCTAATGTTATGACGTATTATTATTTCGTAAAGTGGCTGCCCACTATCGTCACAGACTTAGGTTATACAAGCTCTCAAGCGACCGAGGTGTTAGGTATTATAAGTTTAGGCGGCATTCTAGGTGCCATTGGCATAGGCCTAGGCGCTCGCTTTATACCTATTCGCCCATTGATGCTAGCAAGCCTTATGCTAACGGCAATAGGGGTGGCTCTATTCCCACATTTTACGGATAGTTTGGCGAATATGAAATCGATGGGTTTCTTCGCTGGAATTTTCGTTATGGCGGCTATTTCAGGGTTCTTTGGGCTCTTTGCAAGTAGCTTCCCTTCTTCGGTTCTGGGTTCAGGTGCGGGCCTAGTTCTTGGTGTTGGACGTGGCGGAGCTGTTCTTGGCCCGATGATTCCCGGCTTTTTATTCGCAGCTGGCCTGGCCTTTGAAAGTATCTCCCTCATGAYGGCATCAGGTTCCTTTTTGGCAGGTATAGCTGTTATTTTTCTGCATAAAAAAAGGACGGCTAATTAGGTCGAAAGAGAATAGCGAGCTATGTTTATCATTGAATGTAGATTCAATTAAGTGACTTTTTTAAATGCCTGCTGTGGAACGTGCAGAGAAATAGACTGACACAACCGCATCAGAATATTACCTTACCGATACAGCCAGCCCTTTAACAATCGAGTGACCAGCGGCATAACAAAGTAGGTCATCAATAGCACCTGCCCGGTGACCATCACCGCCAACTTTAATGCCAGCGGTAAGGCAGTCAGCCATTGGCCAAAAATAAGATTGATGGCGAATAATAAACTAAACACGACGATGATGAGAACCAACGCCATTTTGTGTCTATTGGGTGCGGCGTGAGTAGGGACTTCAGGCAAGGTGAACCAAAACTCCAAGCCAGATACCTTTTTGATTTTGGTGCAGCCTTCTATCAGCTCTTTTTCGTCTAGCTCGTCGATAAATAGCTGACGCTGTGTTGAGTCTTCCCACAATTTTTGATGTTCGTAGCTATCAAAGCCGACAATCAATACGTATTCGCCGCCTGTTTTGTCAGAAGGTTTTAAAACAT
>JAESRY010000136.1 GCA_016764415.1 Cycloclasticus sp.
CACGCCCAATAATGTTTGCTGTGCCTCACCGTTTTTTATCCCTTCAACCAACGCTTTTATCGCCTTTGGCTGATCGCCAGCAGGTTCAAATGGCGAATGAATGGTGAATTTTTTATTCATAGGGATTATGTGTCAGCGCAGCATCTAGTAGAATGCCCAGTTAATAGTGTGCAAACGTTAATTTTATTCTAAAACCATGTACAACACTCCATTAAGCTGAACTTTATTGATAGAGAAAGATAAACAATGAGCATTAAATTATCACAACGCGTTCAACGCATAAAACCTTCCCCAACATTGGCAGTCACCGCAAGGGCTGCTGCTTTACGTGCCGCCGGACAAGACATTATTGGATTGGGCGCAGGCGAACCCGACTTTGACACCCCGGAGCATATCAAGCAAGCCGCCAGAGATGCTATTAATGCCGGAAAGACAAAATACACCGCTGTTGACGGAACCGTTGAACTTAAAAACGCCATTATCGATAAATTAAAACGCGATAATCAACTCGATTACCAGCTTGACCAAGTTCTTGTATCGTGCGGCGGCAAGCAAAGCTTCTTTAACTTAGCGCAAGCACTGCTAGACGATGGAGACGAAGTCATCATCCCAGCACCTTATTGGGTCTCTTATCCAGACATGAGCCTGTTAGCCGGTGGCGTACCGGTTGTTGTGCAAGCAAGTCAAGAACAAGCATTTAAAATCACCCCAGAACAACTCGAAGCGGCCATTACAAATAAGACCAAGCTGGTCGTCATCAATAGTCCCTCTAATCCCAGCGGCAAGGCTTACACCAAAGCAGAATTAGCCGCACTCGGAGAAGTACTGGTAAAACACCCATCTATTATTGTTGCAACCGACGACATGTACGAACACATTCTTTGGTGTGACGAACCGTTCAGCAATATCGTTATGGCGTGCCCTGCGTTGTACGAACAAACAATCGTATTGAATGGCGTTTCCAAAGCCTACTCAATGACAGGCTGGCGCATTGGCTATGCAGCAGGCCCTACAGACTTAATTAAAGCGATGAAGAAAATTCAATCGCAAAGCACATCAAACCCAACATCTATATCACAATACGCCGCGCAAGCCGCTCTAGAGGGTGACCAGACGTGCATTAGCGAAATGCTTGTTGCGTTTGAAGAGCGCCATGATTATGTTGTAGAACGCCTTAACGCGATTGAAGGGGTTAGCTGCATCACATCAGACGGCACCTTCTACTGCTTCCCCGATTTCAACCCAGTGCTTAATAGAATGGGCGATATCGCTAACGATGTAGACTTGGCTGAATTCATTCTAGAAAAATCAGGCGTCGCGCTAGTACCCGGTTCAGCATTTGGCTTAGATGGGCACATGCGCATTTCCATAGCAACCAGCATGGAAAACCTTGTCAATGCAATGGATAGAATAGCGGCGCTCCTTAACGAAAAATAAATAGCGCTTATCATTGAATAGCTATTGACCAAAACACCCGCGTTTCGTAAGATACGCGACCTGAACAATTCCTCTGTAGCTCAGTCGGTAGAGCAAATGACTGTTAATCATTGGGTCACTGGTTCGAATCCAGTCGGAGGAGCCAATTATCAAAGCCTTAGCGTAAAAACTAGGGCTTTTTTATGTCTGGAATTTGTCGGTTCAACTATTGAAGTATAAATTGCGTTTATTTACACCATTCCAAAAAAACATATAGGCACTGAGCTTGAGAAGCCTCTTTTTGGTAGGTGCTGATGAAAACAAAGAAGTAGGAAAGCAAAGCCCTCTGCTAAGAAGCAAAACAAATCATACATTGATGTAAAATGTAATCAGAAGTTAAATTTAGCCTAAGTGAATGGGCTAGGCCGAGTGATCTTTTGGTCTCTCTGGTCATTAAGCCTTTAAGGAGGTAAACCATGGTTTGTCAAAATCTCTATCCATTTAAAAGCAGTAATAAGACGCTTTCTACTCGACTTCTTTTCCAATGTGCTTGGATAAGTTGTTTGTGCCTGATTTCAACGTCTTTGTTCGCAACAGATTTTAGCAAGCTATTCACTAAAGTAGATAATGCTGTTGTAGTTTTACACACATACTCTTCAGCTCCAGACCCTAAAAATGCAACAACTACAGTGAGCTTAAAAAGCTTAGGGACAGGAACAGTTATTAGCAAGTCAGGAAAGATTTTAACAGCCGCTCACGTTGTGCAAACTGTCGATTCTATTCATGTTGAATTTCGAAATGGTGAAAAAATATTAGGGAAAGTTATCGCTTCTGAGCCGACAGCAGATCTTGCCGTAATACAGTTAAGTCGACTTCCTGACAATCTAGCTGTAATTGAGCTAGGTGATTCAGATAAGGTAAAAGTTGGGCAAGAAGTTGTCGTGATTGGTACGCCTTATGGCTTGGAACATACACTGACAGTGGGCCATATTAGCGCTAGGCATCAACCTGAACAGCTAAAAAACCCATTTTTTCAAGGTGAGTTTTTTCAAACTGATGCCGCTATAAACCAAGGTAACTCTGGCGGTCCTGTTTTTGATAGCGAAGGAAAGCTAATCGGCATTGTTAGTTACATCACAACTAAATCAGGTGGAAATGAAGGGCTTGGTTTTGCGGTTACATCAAATACTGCTAAACAATTATTAACTAACGACGCAAATTTTTGGAGCGGACTGAAGGCTATACCAATTACAGGGGTGCTTGCAGAGGCACTAAATTACCCTCTTGACTATGGATCTCTTGTGCAGACTGTTGCCGATGGTTCTCCTTCCAAAAATGCAGGCATAAGAGGCGGTAACCTCCATATAAAAATTGGCGATAATCCTATTTTATTGGGCGGAGATATCATTGTTACTGTCGAAAGCTTGCAAGTAAAAGGAAAAGATAATTACAACAAAATCATTAGTGCAATCAAGAAGGTAAAAAAAGGCGATGCCATCAAAGTAAAACTCTATCGACAGGGTATATTTCGTACCATTAATGTTGAAAAACCCTGAATAGCCAGAGAAAACATTCGCTCTAATTTTCGGCTCTTTTTGTTAAATTAATTTAGGGCCTGAAACCTAACAATTTGCTTTTAGTATTTTTTAGGTCAACTATAAGCGCCTTCTACTTCGTCCGCCAAATGAACCTCTACCCATGCTGCTCCTCATCGAGCTTCGTTGACGCTGAAATTGATTATAATTTCTACTGCCATTACGTCTTGCATCATATTGGCGCTTAAGGTTTTTTCTGTCACTACTGTAGCGTTGTGTAGATGCAGCATTATTCGACATTCGATTTTCTGAAAGACTATCCCATGAGCCATTTTGACGTTGTGACCAACTTCCGTTTCCATCGCGCTTATAGACATTGCCATTGTTACCAACATAGAGATCACCGGATGCAGATTTACCCAACGTTACTCTGCCAGATTCACTAACATTAGAGATTGCTTTTCCCCCTACGTCGCCCTCGATATAAGTTGCTCTCCCTTTGCTGGTAAGTTGCGTCTTAAAATCTGCACTACGTCCGCCTGCGCTGGTAATACTGCCTCGAGAGGCCGCCTCTCCAAATTCTTTTACAAACGAAACAGAACCACCTTGGTCGCCCTGGATATTGAGTTCAGCCCCATCACTATTAATTTTACTGTGCGTCTGTGCAGACCGATCTTTGTAGTTAATGTTGCCACTACCAGTTATCGTATCTCCTTCTTTTACTCTTTTACTAGTGCCCTCAATACCACGAGCCGTTTCGAACTCGGTCTTTGCAATATTCCCATCATATTTTGTTTCCGAGTGTAGCCATTTATCACCCCGTTCTACATAGCTTTCACGCCAACCTTCATTGTCATCGAAATCGTAGTACATATTGCCAGCAGCATAGGTTTTTGTATTTGGATTGTAAGCATATCCTGATCGGGCAATTTCGTCTGAATCCCAAACTGACCAACCACGCCCATAGGTGCCGGTACGGGGGTTATATACCGAACTTGCTGCCATTCCTCCATACGGCCCATAAACCGTAGCACGTTCTGCATAACGGCCAGTGGTAGGGTTGTACCACGAGCCATAACCATAAGATGTTGGGTAATGCCAATATGCCGGATAGCCCCAAGGGTTGTAATAATAGTAAGGCGGGTAGTACCACCCAGTACCATAAACGACCGTTGTGCCGTAAACATAATAGCCATAATAGCCACTTGTATAGGCGTAGGTTACATGCGTAGAAGTATTAATTGCTGGTTTCTCGACTACATACACATAAGTTACATTGTGAGCTGGGTCACTAGCCGGAATAGTATAAATCTCGTCAGGGACAGATGTAGCAACGTGCCAAGGTCCATTGGGCATACCAGAAACGAACCACACTCCGTTGAAACAAAGGTAATAGCGGCCGTTGACCAGGATCACTTGATACGTTGAATTCGCCGCCCGCTTCATGCCGGTTTTTTCAATCAGCACAAATTTAGGCTCGCCATCGTATATAACTTTAATATTTTCACCTGCATTGATACTGACACTGGCTTTACGTGGAATATTGGCTTCAATGATAGCTGCACGTGCGGCTGGAGTGCCTGAGATTGAGGCAAGCACATGCGCTTTACTATGATTGTCAGGAATACGACTAAAGATAGCTGGTAGTTTCACAACGGGGCTCCACGACCCTTTAAGTTCATCAGCATAGAACCAGCGCCCAGCGACCAAATAATAGTAACGGCTTTGATAACGGAACAAGTCCGACTCAGTATTAGTCACCCACTCAATCCCAGTGTTCGTAATCAGTTTGTGGGAAGGAGCACCTTTAGTAAGTATCAATTCTGCTGGCTTAAAACTAACGAAGATATGCGCTGATTTAGTTGGTGCCGTTTGTGCGGGCACATGCTTTTTCGCTTCTTGCCAGTTTTTGCCTGAAGGTAGGCTAGAAAAATCTTCAGGGAGTTTGGTGATGCTTTCCCATTTTGGCTTTAATAAGGACTTAGTGCGTTGCCATGTAGTGCCATTAAGTACGTAGTAATACTCACTTGCTTTGTCATAAATTAGATCCCAATTGGTGTTTACCACAAATTCCAACCGAGTCCCTTTAATTGGCGCCTTCACCACATCACCGTTAATAATCATTAGAGCAGCTGGTTTGCTTGATACGTAGAACTTTGGTGACCCATGTTTTAAACGAACGTTCTTGCTCGGCGTTGACTTAGGCATCTCAAACTTCGAAGGTAAGGCTCGAATCACAACATCTATCGGCACACTCTTTGGTTTTAGCGAAATAGCATTACGTGCCAATTCGAGAACTGATTCAGGTGGTCGCGTATCATCAAAGAATTTACTTTCAACCACTTCGATGTCATGAATAATTACCAAACGTTCTTCAAAGTTAATATCACTTCTGGCTTTGAATTTAATTGCACCAATCCAAGCCTTGTCGCTGTCAGAAGGTGTTGCTTCAATAACAGCCCAACCAACTAGAATCTCATAGTTCTTCCAAGATTTGACTTGCGGCATTTGTATAACGACTTTCCCCTCAGGTGAATTTATAGTGCGAGGATAATTAGGAGCCGCAACAACTGTGCCTTCATTATAAGATTTAGTAATTAATACATCAGCGGCGTTAACACTAGGTTCTGTTAGTTGAGGTTTTTCCGCGAAAGACCTCATTGTC
>JAESRY010000055.1 GCA_016764415.1 Cycloclasticus sp.
CCCGGTGCTTTTTTTGCCAAGCCAGAGCCGAAGCCAAATGCCAACATATGCACTGGGTTTGCTAATAACTGCTTAAACGTCGGTATTTTAGTCGACATAAAAATGATCAAACCCTTTATTTAATTCAACTTGCTTGCCATCAGGCATTTTTATACGCAAACCTATAACTTCTTCAATTTCACCTATTTTAGTCACGCAGTCAGGCGTTAGACCATCCAATGCGTCAATACGCATATTCTTTGGTAACGTGAAACATAATTCATAATCATCCCCTGTGGCATACGGCCATAGTTCGTCATCTATTTCCTTGCAGTGATTTCGAACTGACATGGTTACAGGTAGTTTTTCATGGATAAGTGTCGCACCTACACCGCTTGCTTTAAGTATGTGGTTCAAATCAGCCGATAAGCCATCCGATATATCTATACAAGACGTGGCAACATTTAATAAACATTGGCCCAAATCAACTCTAGAGATGGGGTTTAAATAGGCACTAATGTCTGCATCACTTAAATCAGTACCGCCTGAACTCGCTTTTTTTAAACCCAAACCAGCACTACCAATTGAACCCGACACGAAAATTTGATCTCCGACTTGAGCGCCAGAACGAAGCAGCCTTTTCTTAGTAGGCAACAGGCCCATAATATTAATCGTTATCGACAAGGGTCCACGCGTTGTATCGCCGCCTATCAAATGTAATTGATGCTTATTAGCTAACGAAAAGAAACCCTTACTAAAGGAAGATAGCCATGCCTTATCAATTGCTGGCATCGTTATCGCCAACGATACCCATGCTGGAGTCGCGCCCATCGCTGCTAAATCACTTAAATTAACAGCCAACACTTTTTGCCCAAGAAGTTCGGGGTTACTGTTGGGGAGGAAATGAACACCTTCAACCAAGGTGTCGGCACTAACAGCCAATTGTTTATTGGCGGGCACATCAAGAATCGCGCAGTCATCACCCACACCCACTACGGGAGGGAACCCATCGGCAGACTCCACCGTAAAAAATTCTTTTATAATGGAAAATTCTGACGTAGACATCGCAAAAAAGCTTAGCCTGCTTTTTTCTTGCCTTTAGCTTTGGCTTGAATTTCAACAGCTCTGAACTTTCGAGCCACTTTGTCCAAAATGCTATTCACGTACGCATGGCTTTTTTCCGAGCCGAAGCTTTTAGATAAATTAACCGCCTCGTTAATGGCAACGCGATACGGCACCTCGGGTTTAAAAAGCAGTTCGTACGCACCTAAGCGCAAAACGGCTTTTTCAATGGGGTCAACTTTCTCAAAATCACGATCAGTGAACTCACTGATGGCCGCATCTAAATCAACAGACTCCTTAACAACACCGGTTAATAATAATTCGAAATATGATTTTTGATATTTAGGGGTTTTGGGGTCATTTTCAAACTGCGTGTAGATTTCTTTTAAATCCTGCCCCGTCACCTGCCACTGGTAAAGTGCTTGAAGCGCCACTTGCCGCGCATTACTTTTTAACGAACTCATTCGGCGTCAATCACCTTTAATACGTTAACCATTTCAATGGCCGCTAACGCTGCCTCTGCACCTTTATTGCCTGCTTTAGTTCCAGCACGTTCAATGGCTTGTTCTATAGAATCTACTGTTAACACGCCAAAGGTGACGGGTAAATTCGCTTGAAGCGATACCATCGCAAGGCCTTTTGTTACTTCGCCAGACACATACTCAAAGTGAGGCGTGCCACCACGAATAACAGCACCCAGACCAATAATTGCATCGTACTTYCCTTGCCCTGCAATGCGTTGAGCCGCCAATGGCATTTCAAATGCACCCGGCACTCTTACAATTTCGATGTTCTTAATATCCGCGCCATGACGCACCAATGTATCAATAGCCGCACCTTCTAATTGATCAACAATAAAACTATTGAAACGGGCAACCAATAGACAGAAACGCGCATCGCGTACCATCATATTTCCTTCTATTACTTTTGCATCTGACATAAATAACCTATCTGGGAAAACGTTATATAAAATAATTAAACTAGTATATCAGCGAACACCTGAGGTATAGCGCCTTAATCTAATGGTACATGCTCAACAATTTCGATATCAAAACCGCCTAAACCTGAATATTTAGTGGCTGAGCCGAGCAACTTTAATTTTTTAATACCTAACTCAGTCAGTATTTGACAACCTACACCCACTGCTCTTGAATCAACAATCGGTTGCGCCGCTTGTTTAAACACGCCTTTTTCCTTCAACTCTTGTTCGTGAATAAACTCAACAATAGACTGATTATCTTCCTTATTACGAATCAGAATAAGTGCGCCGCGACCTTCTTCAGCAATCTTTTGCATCGCATTTGGCAAAGGGTAATGGTCACTTTCTTTAGCATGCAATAAATCAGCAAGGGTGCTTTTTGCATTAACGCGAACCATCACCGGCTCATCCGTCGCAACATCACCATACGTTAGCGCCAAGTGAAGTTTATTATCAATTTCATCTTGAAACGCATGCAGTCGGAAATCACCGTATTTAGTCGGGTAGTTACAACTACTCACCAACTCAATCGTTTTTTCATTTTGAATACGGTAATGAATTAAATCCGCAATCGTGCCTATTTTTAACTCGTGCTTTTCAGCAAATATTTTCAAATCATCACGGCGAGCCATCGTGCCGTCATCATTTAGAATTTCAACGATCACCGCGGCTGGCTCTGCGCCTGCCAAACGCGCCAAATCACAACCTGCTTCTGTATGCCCTGTACGATTTAAAACACCACCTGGCTGCGCCATTAGGGGGAAAATATGCCCTGGCTGAACAACATCTGTTGGCTTGGCATCTGGCTTTACCGCTGCCAACACTGTTTTTGCTCTATCAGCCGCAGAAATGCCCGTTGTGACACCTTCTGCCGCTTCAATTGAAACAGTGAAGTTAGTCGAATACGCCGCTTGATTGTCATTTACCATTAACGGCAAACGTAACTGCTGACAACGCTCACGCGTTAAGGTTAGGCAAATTAAACCACGGCCATAACTCGCCATAAAATTAATGTCTTGTGGACGAACGTGCTCGGCAATCATCAACAGGTCGCCTTCATTTTCGCGATCTTCGTCATCCATAATGATGACAATTTTGCCCAGTTTCAGGTCGTCAATAATTTCTTGGGTCGTATTCATATTGTTTTTAAGCCTTAGATTGGCGCGTATTGTAGCCGATTCATCTCACACATTTTTTAGATTCTTTTACAAAGCCACTGCTTTCAAGCAGCTTTTTATAATCTACGGGCGGTTTGCTTTTTGCATCGCCCATCATTAACCGTTCTAAATATCGCGCAATAACATCCACTTCTAGGTTCACCGAATCACCCACTTGGCGACGACCCAGCGTTGTCACCTCAAGCGTATGCGGCACAATGTTAACCGAGAATGTGGTGTCATCAACCGTGTTCACGGTTAGGCTAATACCATCAATACAAATAGAGCCTTTTTGCGCAACATAACGAGCCAATTCGCTTGGCATACTGAATGTAAAACGTACCGAACGCGCGTCTGCCTTACGTTCAACCACTTGGCCAACGCCATCTACATGACCACTCACCATGTGACCGCCTAAACGCGTTTGCGCTTGCAACGCGCATTCTAAATTAACCGGAGCGCCGGCTTTAATATTAGCCATTGTTGTTGCCGATAATGTTTCATTCGACACATCCGCTACAAACTGCCCTGCGGATAGTTCTATAGCGGTTAGGCACACGCCATTCACTGCAATGCTGTCGCCAAGTTGCGCGTCACTTAAGTTTAAATCGGCAGTTGAAACCGTTAAACGAACATCACCTTGCTGCTGTTCAACACGTTTAATTTCACCTACTGCTTCAATAATTCCAGTAAACATTTAATTATCTCTTATAACGTTATAGGTTAATTTAATGTCATTACCCAACTCTTCCAAGCCCATGTAATTTAGCTGAACTCTATCGGATAGCTTTGAAACTTGCGGCATTGAGAATGCGCCGCGAGCATCTGAGCCCAACGCACTTGGTGCCATGTAAACGATTAACTCATCAACAAGCCCTGCCTGCAAAAACGCACCATTTAATAAAGCACCTGCTTCAATCATCACGCTATTAATTGACTGCGCTGCTAACCATTCATAAACGACATTTAAATTCACTTGTCCATTCTCATCAGCCGGAACGACTTCAACATTGCAGCCTACATTTTTTAATGCTGATATAGCGTGCTCATTACCGCTGCAGGTTAATACGGTTGTATTGGAACTTTCACCAAAAACAGCCGCATCCAACGGTGTTTTTAATTGCGAATCCAGAACAACAATGCGTGGTTGCTGAACACCTAAATCACCCAAGCCATCTCTGGCTGTTAGTTTAGGGTTATCCGCCAATATTGTTCCAACGCCCGTTAACACAATGTCGCTTTGCGCACGTAAACGATGAACATCTTCACGCGCCGCAGAACCGGTAATCCATTGGCTTTCACCAGAAGCCATCGCGGTTTTCCCATCAAGGCTCATCGCCACTTTGCTCATAATGAAGGGCTTGCCTGTGGTCATTTTATGGCAGAACGCTTTATTTAACGCAACGGCCTGCTCTTTTAATAAACCGACTGACACATCAATACCTGCATCGCGTAATGCTTTAATGCCTTTACCAGAAACTAGCGGATTAGGGTCTTGCATGGCAACAACAACACGCGACACGCCAGCATTAATCAATGCATCTGCACACGGTGGTGTTCGCCCGTGATGACTACAAGGTTCTAATGTGACATAAACCGTTGCACTTTTTGCAGCGGTGCCTGCTTGTTTAAGCGCGTGCACTTCGGCATGAGGTTTGCCTGCCTTTTCATGCCAACCTTCGCCGACAACATAACCGCCTTTAACAATAACGCAACCAACGCACGGGTTGGGTTTAGCGCTGTATTTGCCTTGCTCCGCCAAGCATAAAGCCGATTCCATATAGCGCTGTTCATCAGACGTGAACGTCATACTCAACAGCTACTTTTTACCAACCACAGCCGTTAGCGTCAGCTGTTCGTTTTTTCCATCTTTTTCCAGCGCATCAATCACTTCTCTAAACGCGTTAACGTCTTCGAAGCTTTTATACACAGAAGCAAAACGAACGTAAGCGACATGATCTAAATCTTGCAATTCATCCATCACTAACTCGCCAATTTTCATGGACGGAACTTCGCGCTCGCCCAATGACAATAAACGTTTTTTAATACGGCTCATTGCCGCATCAATGTCTTCACTTTTTACCGGGCGTTTTTCTAGCGCACGTAAAAAGCCAGCGCTCAGTTTTTCTTCCCAAAACGGTTCACGAACG
Organism: Cycloclasticus sp.; assembly: GCA_016764415.1. Classification (GTDB taxonomy): domain Bacteria; phylum Pseudomonadota; class Gammaproteobacteria; order Methylococcales; family Cycloclasticaceae; genus Cycloclasticus. The sequence goes on from JAESRY010000055.1 coordinate 5,328, forward strand.
CCGTCACTTTTAATTACCCGTGGCAAATTAAGCTCGGCTGTTTCAAAGGTCGTAAAACGCTCTTTACACGCCACACATTCGCGTCGTCTACGCACGCTATCGCCTTCACCTGCAAGGCGAGAATCTATAACCCGTGTATCGTTATCACTGCAAAAAGGGCACTGCATTTTAGTTAATCCTAATCAGCGTAAACGGGCAAACGTTCACAAATAGCCAATACGTTTTGTTTAACTTGTAGCTGAACAGTTTCGTTTTCAACATCATCCAAAATAT
>JAESRY010000192.1 GCA_016764415.1 Cycloclasticus sp.
TAGATGGTTCATTGGGCAAACTAATTCCTGCACAATGAAACCTACCCCTTAAGAGGGTACCGTTCTATATTATAAACTTGAGGTCGAAATGATATTAAAACAAAAAGTTACACAATTTGGCAAAACGCTTAGAAGCGTCATGCTAGGTTCTGCAGTTGCTCTAAGCATCGGCATGACTGCTTTACCCCAACAAGCACAAGCTGACGAAACATGTATGTCTCCTTATATGGCTAAAATTGTTGGCCAAGAAGATTACATTTATGTTTGGACTCTGGGTGTTGTTGGCGTTGGTGACGAACAAGACAAGCTAGTCACTGTTTCTGTTAATCCTGCTGACAAAGACTACGGCAAAGTAATTAACAGCATTTCTGTTGGTGGTCGAAATGAAGCGCATCACTCAGGCTTTACTGATGATCGTAAATTTTTGTGGGCTGGTGGTTTAGATACTAATAAAATCTTCATTTTTGATGTTCACACAAACCCATCAAAACCAACGCTACATAAAACAATTGAGAACTTTGTAGCAAACAGTGGTGGTGTTGTTGGACCACATACGACATATGCAATGCCTGGCACAATGATGATCAGTGGATTATCTAACAATAAAGATCACGGCGGTCGTACTGCATTAGTTGAATACACAAATGCGGGCGATTACGTGACAACGCATTGGATGCCAACAGATGAAAACCTAAATGGCGCTAAAAAATCGGGCAAATTTGCTGACGGTTACGGCTATGACGTTCGTGTACTTCCTCGACGCAACATGATGGTTACTTCATCATTTACTGGTTGGAACAACTACATGATGGATTTCGGCAAATTAGTAGGCGATGCTGAAGCAATGAAGCGTATGGGTAACACGGTTGTTATCTGGGACTTGCATACTAAGCAACCTAAAAAGATACTAGACGTGCCAGGTGCGCCATTAGAATTGCGTTGTGCATGGGGAGCAAACAAGAACTACTGCTTCACAACAACGGCTTTAACATCAAGAATCTGGTTGATTTATGAAGATGACAAGGGCGAATGGCAAGCAAAAGATGTTGCCGCTATTGGCGATGCATCCAAAATCCCTTTACCTGTAGATATCTCAATTTCTAGCGACGATAACACCTTATGGGTTAATACCTTTATGGATGGCAAAACGCGTTCATTTGATATTTCTAATCCACATGCACCAACACAAGTTTTTGAGCAACAAATTGGTAAGCAAGTGAACATGGTATCTTCAAGCTGGGACGGCACACGTCTTTACTACACATCATCATTGCTATCTAACTGGGACAAAAAAGGCGAAAGCCAAGACCAGTATTTACGTGCTTTCAATTGGGATGGAAAGGCTTTAACTAAAACCTTTGATTTAGATTTTATTAAATTAGGTTTAGGCTTTCCACACCAAATGCGCTTTGGTTCAAATGCTCTGTATTCAAAAGCACCTACTTTAAAAAGTGCTGACAAAATAATTGCTTCATTAAGCAAGTAATTCCTGGCAATATTGGGCTACCTTCGGGTAGCCCTTTTTTATGTATACTTAAAATTATGAAATATTTATGTCTTATATTGGCTCTATTTAGCCTGTTTGCAAACGCAGAAGACAACGCATCAACGGCTCCTATTCTTTTAGCGCCAGGCTATGGCCCGCTAACATTTGAAGCACCTGAAGCAGGCACCTACCACTTACCCATTTATGGCGAAGCAACCGATGGCAATGTCATTAATAGCCTCGGCATCAAACAAACACTCAACGAATTAATGGGCGACAAAGTCGTTTTGTTAAGCTTTATTTACGCAACCTGTAACGATGTAAATGGTTGCCCATTATCAACGTCTGTTTTTCATAAAATAAAGCGTCGCTTATCAAAGGCGGGGCTTAAAGATGATTTACGCCTCATTACATTAAGCTTTGACCCAAAGCACGATACGCCAGATAAGATGGCGAACTACGCCAAGTCATTAGCAACTGAACAAACTGATTGGCGCTTTTTAACCACCCATTCTCAACAAGAATTGCGCCCTATCCTTGAAGGTTACAACCAAACCATTCAGCAGCAATACGACGACGATGGACAATCGTCAGGCAGCTTTTCTCATACTTTACGTGTGTACTTAATTGATAAACATAAAAAAATTAGAAAAATATACAGYGTCGGSTTTTTRCACCCTGATATTTTAATTAATGATGTWAAAACSTTAACCTTAGAATRATATTRGGASYCYGTTTRAATAGMCTTGYTTTAATACCGTTATGAAAAAATACTGCCGTTTATTATTCCTTCTTACTGCCTCATTTAGCTGTTTTTCGTATGCTGAAAACAGCTATGTTGAAACGCCAACACTCCACGGCGCGGGTGACAATAAAGCAGGTTATGAAACAAAGGCATATACAACAAACAGCAAAGCACTCACAACGCGGATAGGTAAAGAGGCTGATTTAATGGCTCTTGTTGAACATCCGCCACTGGGCTTACCCACCGTTCCAATACCTGCCAACAACCCCATTACCGTTGAAAAAATAGCACTCGGTCGAAAACTTTTTTATGACCGACGATTGTCGCTTAATAACACATTCTCCTGCGCCATGTGCCACGTTCCAGAACAAGGTTTTAGTCATAATGAACTGGCAACTGCCGTTGGCATTGAAGGGCGCTCGGGGCGGCGTAACAGCCCAACGCTGTTTAATATTGCTTACGCAAACATACTATTCCATGACGGACGTGAAGACACCTTAGAGCAGCAAATTTGGGGGCCTTTGTTAGCACATAACGAAATGGGCAACCCATCACCCGGTTTTGTTATGCGAAAAATTCGTGCCTTAGATGACTACAACGGTTTGTTTGAAAACGTTTTTAATAAACCCGTTAGCATGAGAACATTGGGCATGGCGTTAGCGACTTACCAGCGTAGTTTAAATTCTGCTAATAGCCCATTTGACCAGTGGTATTACAGCAAACAGAAAGGCGCTATGAGCCTATCCGCTATAAAAGGCTTCCAATTGTTTCGCGGCAAAGCCAATTGCATCGCCTGTCATAGCATCGGTAAAAACAGCGCACTTTTTACAGACCATCAATTACACAACACGGGACACGGGTTCAGCGTGTCATTTAACATACGCCCTAAGAAACAACGCTTACTGGTTGCACCCGGTCATTACATTGACATTGATTCGGACTTATTTGATTCTGTCTCAGAAAAAAAACCAAATGACGTCGGTTTATACGAAATAACCCAAGACCCTGCTGATCGCTGGAAATATAAAACACCGACCCTTAGAAACATCGCTCTAACTGCGCCCTATATGCATGATGGCGCATTTAAAACGCTTGAAGAGGTGATTCAGTTTTACAACAACGGCGGCATACCGAATGACGGCTTAGACCCTCTAATTAAGCCACTGGGTTTAACGACCATTGAAACAAATCATCTACTTAATTTTTTAAATAGCCTTACCGGGTCAAACGTGGACGAACTCATTGCTGATGGGTTTGCCGCACCGGTTGGCGATACCCTTAACTAAACTCAAGGAATTCAAATGAAAACAATTGCAGCCGTTGCATGGAAAGCTGGCGAGCCTCTTTCTATCGAGACGATTGACCTAGACGGCCCTAAACACGGTGAAGTATTGATCCGAAACGTCGCTACTGGCGTTTGCCATACCGATGCATTCACCTTATCAGGTGATGACCCTGAAGGTATTTTCCCGGCTGTACTGGGGCATGAGGCCGGCGCTATTGTTGAAGAAATTGGCGCAGGCGTCACATCGGTTGCCGTTGGCGATCACGTTATACCGCTGTATACCCCTGAATGTGGGCAGTGTAAATTTTGTTTATCAGGCAAAACCAATTTATGCCAAGCAATACGCGCTACTCAAGGTAAAGGGCTTATGCCAGATGGCACCTCTCGATTCTCCAAAAACGGCCAGCCTATTTACCATTATATGGGCACATCTTCTTTTGCTGAATACACAATATTGCCAGAAATATCATTGGCTAAAATTAATAAAGCCGCGCCTTTGGATAAAGTTTGCCTATTAGGTTGTGGCATTACTACCGGTATTGGTGCGGTGCTTAACACGGCAAAAGTAGAGCCCGGGAGCACCGTTGCAATTTTTGGCTTGGGCGGCATTGGTTTAAGTGCCATTCAAGGTGCTGTTATTGCAAAAGCTGAACGTATTATTGCCATTGATATCAACGAAGATAAATTTGAATTTGCTAAACAGTTGGGCGCTACCGAATGCATCAACCCAAAAAACTTCGATTCGCCAATTCAAGACGTTGTGGTTGATATGACCGATGGCGGCGTTGACTACTCTTTTGAATGCATTGGAAACGTCAACACCATGCGCTCCGCTTTAGAGTGTTGCCATAAAGGCTGGGGCGAATCAATTATTGTCGGCGTAGCAGGTGCTGGACAGGAGATATCTACGCGACCTTTTCAACTGGTCACTGGACGTGTCTGGCGCGGCACTGCTTTTGGTGGTGTTAAAGGCCGCAGCGAACTGCCTGAGTACGTGGAAAAATACATGCGTGGTGAAATCAAGATCGATGAAATGGTCACTTACACAATGGGGCTTAACGATATCAACCGTGCATTTGATTTAATGCACCAAGGTAAAAGCATCCGCTCAGTCATTATTTATTAAAAAACATGCAAACACTTGAACTCATCAGCCAAAATAAAAGTTTTGGCGGTACGGTCTTATTTTATAAGCATTTCTCCAGCACCTGCCAAACCGACATGCGGTTTTCAGTATACCTGCCGCCTCAGGTAGTTGTCGGTTAGACCATAAGCTGCGACTTTCTACGCGAATTAAGGCATAAGCTGCGACTTCCTTTAAATGCTAATAATATTATGCTTAATTGGACAGCCAATTACTGGATGCTGCTTAACCCCAACTCTTGCTTTCGGTTAGTAATGGTGAGATTACAAATTGCGCAAAGATCTCATTAAAAAGCTTCATTCATTAAGCTACTTCAACATATGTGCGGCATAAGCCACTAAAAATGCACTTTCTTGAAAGACCTTTAACCCAGTTTCTGAGAACGGGATGGGCAAGTAATTTTCCGACAASGCYAATTTAATRTCCTTTGACGAAAGYASKACCACGTCTAAAYCCGTAATTAATTGAATCGCAGACTCTAATTTAAAGCCGATGGCACCACCAGCAAACNTAMCCTTCGGCGCGCGCTCTTTAATCGCCACTTTTGTAACACCRTAATCGCTCATCAGTTTTTTAAATGACGATTGAAAATGCAACAAATCGCCACGTGAGTGAGCTTTAGGCAGCGACAATTTACGCACCCGACAATCCGGTAGGTTAAATTGTTGATTCTCTAAATGAAGTAAACAAACAACCGCGTCATTACTCGTTAACGCAACACCACAAATTTTCATTAAAATTCCTTTATAAAGATATTTCAAACATCATTAAAACTTGAATTCAAGTATTAAGTGCAATTGTTTTATGCAGCCAGTAATTTCTCTGACTGCCCCGTAAATAATTCATGAGGGGTTTTATACCCTCGCGTTTTTCTTGGGCGGTGGTTGAGCTTAT
>JAESRY010000056.1 GCA_016764415.1 Cycloclasticus sp.
TGTCAATCATCGACTGCAAAGTGGTGCCAGAGCCGGATAAAAGAACGACGATACGATAGTCAGTATTCATCGTTATTACAGGTAGTTAACCACCGGTTCGCCTTCTGCGGGCGCGATGTCGCCAATAATATAGGCTGATTCACCGAGCGCTTCTAATTCGCTTAATACAGTGTCCGCCAGTTCCTTGGATACGCAAATAACCATGCCGATGCCACAGTTAAAGGTTTTTAACATTTCATCATCGTTAATGTTGCCTTCTTCTTGAAGCCAATCAAACAATGCGGGTGTTGGCCAACTACCTAGTTTGACATTGGCGACGGTGTTTTCAGGCAATACTCGGGGTAGATTTTCTGTAATGCCGCCGCCAGTGATGTGCGCCAGTGCGTGAACGGGGCATTTTTTGATCAGCGCCAATAGTGACTTTACGTAAATGCGAGTAGGCGCGAGTAGCGCGTCGGTTAAGGGCTTGCCATCAACCGTTTGATCAAGGTTATCTTGTAGCTCAATGACTTTTCTAATCAATGAATAACCGTTGGAGTGAGCGCCTGACGAGGCTAAGCCGATTAAAACATCGCCTGCACCTACGGCCGAGCCATCAATAATATTTTCTTTTTCGACAATACCAACGCTGAAACCTGCGAGGTCGTAGTCTTCGCCTTCGTACATGCCCGGCATTTCAGCGGTTTCGCCACCAACCAGTGCAGCGCCAGATAGCTCGCAGCCTTTACCAATACCGGATATAACGTCGGTGGCGACATCTAGGTTTAGCTTGCCGGTGGCGTAATAATCGAGGAAAAACAGAGGTTCTGCGCCTGTAACAATAATATCGTTAACGCACATAGCCACTAAGTCGATGCCTATGGTGTCGTGTTTATTTAACATCATCGCCAATTTAAGCTTGGTGCCAACGCCATCGGTTCCAGATACAAGAACGGGGGCTTTGTAACGGTCGAGCGGTAATTCAAACAATGATCCAAAGCCGCCGAGCCCAGACATGACCCCTGGCCGTTTGGTTTTCTTGGCGATAGGTTTAATCCGCTCTACGAGTTGTGCGCCAGCATCAATATCTACGCCGGCATCTTTGTAACTTAGACTGTTCTTAGATTCGCTCAAAATGTAATTTAGTGACTTGTAGAAAAGATGAATTATAACAGTTGAGCGAATTGTTGGCAGTAAAGGGGGCAACTATATTATGCTATGGCACATATTAATGGGGGTTGTTACAGTATGAGAATGCGCTATTTTGTTGGTGTTACGTTATTTTTGTTGTCGCTACCGCTGTATGCGGTGCAGGTTGAGGGGCTATATAGCGCTAAGGTAGCGGTTGATGATCAATCACAAGGTGCTCGAAATAGGGCGATGGGCGCTGCGATAAATAAGGTCGTGCAAAAAGTTTCTGGCCGACAAAGCGTGCTGGGCAACGCAGCATTACAAGACGTGTTATCGAATGCCGGTTCGTATGTTGAGCAATTTCTATATAAAAAAAGAGATAAAGAAGAGCTGGGCTACTGGTTAATTGTTCGTTTTCAGAAAATAGCGCTCGACCGAACGTTGCAACAATTTAATGTGCCGGTGTGGGGCAGTAATCGGCCTGCTGTTTTGGTTTGGTTAGCGGTTGATGATGGGAAATCACGATACTTAATAAATGCTGACTCGGAAGGGATGTCTGAGCTGATAAGGCGCTCGTCGTCAGAGGCTGGGCTGACAGTGACGTTGCCGCTGAATGATCTAGCAGACCAGCAAGCGTTAAGTTTTAATGATGTATGGGCGGGCTTTTCAGATGAGGTGTTAACTGCTTCGCAGCGCTATGAAAAAAAGCAAGTAATGTACGGGCGCTTACTAAAGCGAGGCAGGGGAAGTTGGTCGCTGAGTTGGACGTTGGCCAATGTAACGGGTCAATCAATCGCTAACATTGAACAGTCAAGCAGTATAGGCGCAGTTATCCAAGAAGCATTTGCAGGCATTGCAGAAACATTAGCTGATACCTATGCGCCACATGGTGCGGTGACTGAAAACGTACTGAAAATGGACGTTAATGGTGTGGCAAGTTTAGAAAAATTTGTTCGTGTCACAGCTTATTTATCGTCATTGGATATGGTGAAAAAGCTGCATTGGAATCAATTGAGTAATGGCAAAGTGACGTTAGAAATCGTACTGTCTGGCGGTGCGAGCACGTTAAAAGATGTCATTGCTTTGAATACAGTGCTCATTCCGGATTTTCAGCCAGTCCCAATTATCGCAACTCCTACTGTTATTACGCCCAACAAGATGGGCTATCATCTCGCCGTGCAAACGCTTTATTATCGGACTAATTAGATGAATAGACGGGATATTCCTAACGCCATCAGCGTGCTAAGAATTATACTGGTTTTACCAATTGTGTATTTTTTGTTGACGGCTAACTTTCAAATGGCACTGTTGTTGTTTGTTATTGCTGGCGCTTCGGATGCGTTAGATGGTTATTTGGCGAAGCGATTTGACTGGACGAGTGAGCTAGGCTCATTTCTTGATCCGCTAGCGGATAAACTCTTATTGGTCTCCTGCTTTTTAGTGTGTGTGGCGATTAATTTGATACCAGTTTGGTTATTTGCCCTTATTTTAATACGTGATTTGCTCGTTGCTTTTGGCGCCTTGGCTTATCACTTTATGATTGAGCCATTTCACGGCGAGCCGCCTTTTTCCAGCAAGCTCAATACGACGGCTCAGATTGTTTATTTGGTGATGTTGATAGCTAGTCAAGGGATTGTCGACATACCGAACAACTGGGTAGAATTTACTTTGTACGCGGTGGCGGCAACAACGGCAATAAGTGGTTTAGAATATATTTGGGTTTGGGGCTTTAAGGCATGGAACAGTAAAAACGAGGGAAAATATGGGCAACAATAAAACACAATACGCCATCATCACTATCGCTTTTATGGCGTTAATTTATGTATTATCACCTATTTTAATGCCCTTCCTAAGCGCTTTATTATTAGCGTATTTGGGTGATTCGTTAGTCGGCTGGTTAGAGAAATATCATTTAAAAAGATCGCTAGCGGTGACACTTGTATTTGTGGTGATTTTTTCAGGCTTAACGGCGATGGCTCTATTTCTGGTGCCATTAATAGAGCAGCAGATATCAGCCTTAATAGACAAAGTGCCCAGTATGATTGCTTGGTTTAAGCAGACGGCCTTACCTTGGTTACAAGGCCGCTTGAGCTTCTTTGGACGCGTTGATATAGAAAAAATACAGCAAGCATTGCAAAATAATATGGGGACTGCAGGCGGTTTTGTCGCTAGTGCGTTAGGCTCGCTTAGCTCATCGGGCATGGCGTTTTTGGCCGGTATAGTGAATATGGTGTTAATTCCGGTTCTGACCTTTTATTTTTTACGTGACTGGAAAGTAATGTTGAATAAGCTGCATGATTTTTTCCCCCGTAGGGTGGAGGGGAAGTGGCTCGGTATAGCGAAAGAATTTGATGTGGTACTCAGTGCGTTTTTTAAAGGGCAAATATTAGTGATGGCAAGTTTGGCGCTTATTTATTCAATCGGATTAAGCGTTGCAGGTCTGGAGTTTGCGCTGTTAATAGGGTTGATAATAGGCTTGGTCAGCTTTGTGCCTTATTTAGGCTTGATTATAGGGCTCGTGCTAGCGTGTGCTGCGTCACTATTTCAGTTACACGATGCCAGTGGAATAATTCCAATATTGCTAGTGTTTGGTGTTGCGCAGGTGTTAGAAAGTGTTGTGCTAACGCCTATACTCGTGGGTGATAAAATTGGCTTGCACCCGGTGGCGGTTATTTTTGCCGTGATGGCGGGCGGGCAATTGTTTGGCTTTACAGGCATCTTATTGGCTTTGCCGGTAGCCGCGGTGTTATTAGTGCTATTACGTCACCTGACACAAGGCTATAAGAGCAGCGACTTATATTTGTAAACGTAGTGAAATAAACGGTACGCATAAAAAAGGCGCCTCAGTAGGCGCCTTTTTGTTTTGTAATGAACAGGTTTATAGGTTTGACGCTACAAAATCCCAGTTTACTAATGCCCAAAATTTGTCCATATAAGCAGGACGCGCGTTGCGGCAATCGATGTAGTAAGCGTGTTCCCAAACATCACATGTTAATAGAGGCGTTTGACCTGATGTTAGTGGTGTTCCAGCGTTGCTTGTTTGAACGATTTCAAGTTTGCCGTCAGCATTTTTAACTAACCAGCACCAGCCAGCGCCAAATAAGTTGATAGATTTGTCAGTGAATTCAGCTTTAAACGCATCAACTGAGCCGTAAGCTTCGTTGATAGCAGCTAATAAATCACCAGCAGCTTCTGTGCTGTTAGGTGTTAAACAGTTCCAGTAAAAAGTATGGTTCCAAATTTGAGCTGAATTGTTAAAAACAGGGCCAGAAGAGTTTTTAATAATACCTTCAAGGCTTGAGTTTTCAAACTCTGTACCAGGAATTAAACCATTTAGCTTAGTCACGTAAGACGCGTGATGTTTGCCGTGGTGGAACTCTAATGTTTCTTGAGAAATGTGAGGTTCTAATGCATCAATTGCATAAGGTAGAGCAGGTAGTTCATGTGTCATGTTTAGTGCCTTGTGTTTTAGTTAGGTGATTTGTAAGCCATCCATTGGAAAGCGCATTTGAAGCGTAAGGCTTCTCGAAAGTTAAGTTAGATATAAATTTAAGTATAAAAAAACCGAGGCATGCCCCGGTTTTTTTATACAGTAAGCAGTTCCTAGAATAGGTTGCCATGAGCATATGCTGTCATTGATAACAACATGGGTATTGACAATAAGACATTCGTTCTAGAGGCCATCGAAGCGACTACTTTTGCTTTAGCAATCTCATCAGCTGAAGCTTCAACAATGCCTAGTATTTTCTTTTGATTAGGCCAAATTAAAACCCAAACATTGAATAGCATAATGGTGCCCAACCAAGCACCTAAACCGATAACAGGGCTTGCAAAAGTAAATGCATTCATAATGCCCACGCCTGTGGACTCAAGAGCGCTAACTCCGGTTAGCCATGTGGCAGCGGCAGACATTCGAAACCAAAGTAAAGCCCGAGGTGCAACATATTTGCCGATAGCCGCAGGACCTGGGCCACCTTCATCGCCTAGCGCCTCAGCCATGGCTGGAACTTGGATAAAGTTAAAGTAATAAAGAAGCCCAATCCATGTGATGCCTACAATCACATGTAGCCAAACTGTTATCTCTAGTAAATTAAAGCCACCTGAACGTTCCCATGCAAATAATGCCACCAAAATAGCTAGAACAAAGCCTGCCGCGATGGTGGCTTTAATACTTGCTAAAATACTTTTTATAAATCCCATTTTAATCCCCTTTGAGTAAGTCGGTTTAATTATGTTACAAGCTATTATACATTGTTTGATAAGGACTGCGCTTCCAACGTGTCATCGCTAAAACAACTGAATGTTAAAGATAGTGGCATTAGGCTTAAAAATCAACCTATTCTTAACTATAAAAAATAGCCGCGAGAGCAGCTTTTTTGTAAGGGTGTTAAACCGTTATTTTTCACAAGGT
>JAESRY010000057.1 GCA_016764415.1 Cycloclasticus sp.
CACATACTTCATTGTTGTGAATAAACTCATACATTTTCTTGCTACCAAGAGCGAAGGTATAGGTTATTTTTTCTGGATAAGTTTGCTTGTACTTTCCGGTTACTTTGCCTGCTTCAACCAAATCAACCATGCTGTCCACAAACATTTCAGTATGAATGCCTAAGTCTTTAACATCAGATGTTACCAGTGCTGAACACACCGCATTTGGCATGCCACCAATGCCTATTTGCAAGCAACTACGGTCTTTAATTAACGCAACAACGTAGCTGGCAACTTTGCGGTCAATGTCACTAATTTTTCCACTAGGTAATTCGAACAACGGCGCGTTATCACCCTCAATAACAGCGGCTAATTCTGAAATATGCACGGTGTTATCATTGCCCAAACAAACTGGCAGCGTAGTCGATGTTTCAACCACTATCTTCTCTGCCACTTCGCAGTTAGCGCGAACATACGTATTGGAAACTCCAAAATTGAAATAACCATTTTCATCCATAGGTGATGTGCGCAGCACCAGCAAATCAGCCTGTAAATGCTGACGATAAATAGCCGGACCTTCGCCGAAGTTAAATGGCATATAACTCATTTGCCCTAATTCACATTTTTTCCTATCGTAGCCAGAACAATGCCAATTATGAAAACTAAAGTGTTGTTGCTCTGGATCTTGCTCTACAACCTGTTGCGGCGCAATACTCAACGTGCCACGTACCGTAACGTTCTGTAAGCGGTCTTTTTGTGCGGCAAGAGCCGCATCAAAAACACCTGACGTAGTTAGCCCAAAACCATAATCAATGACATCGCCACTATTCACCCAACCCGCCACTTCATCAGCTGATTTTATTTTACTTTTCAATAAATCTTGAAACATTCCATCCCCCCTAATTTTTTTACGCAGAACCTATTAACTGGTCTTATTGCATCATCACTGTTGCTTCACCCACTATAACTTTCGTGTCGCCAACGCTACAAATTGTTTCTATTTTGACAATTTTTCTTTTTACATTTACGTCCAAAATCGTAAGGGTTGTTTTCACCGTATCATTAATTTTTACGGGTGCTTTGAATTTCAAGTTTTGAGCCAGGTAAATACAACCGGGGCCAGGTAACTTAGTCGACAAAGCAGCGCTGATAAATCCGGCTGATAACATTCCGTGCGCAATACGTGTTTTGAATATGCTTTTTTTAGCGTATTCCTCATCAATATGCACTGGATTGAAATCTCCAGAAACCCCCGCAAACAAAACAACATCTGCCTCTGTCACTGTTTTTTGAATGTAATCTGACATACCTACTTTCAAATCATCTATCGAATAAGAACCCATTATTTCACCTCTCCTCTAATATTATTTAGTCATGTTAAATGTATTATATTTTGGCTCATATTGCTAGAAACACACCCTAGCAATTTAATACATTTAAAACCTTATTAATTGTTAAAGTTCGCCTTTCTCTTTTCAAGAAAAGCCGTCGTTCCTTCAATCATGTCAGCGGTACCAAAAATCTCACCAAAGTATTTAGCTTCAACCTTCAGTCCGTCTTCAATGGTCAAATCACACCCCTCATTCATAACGCGTTTTGCCACACTAACGGCCAATGGCGAGTTCATGCCAATTTTTGTTAGTGTCGTCACCGCAGCAGCTAACATCTCATCTTTAGTCTCGAATGTTTTCACAACAAGACCCATTTCTTTGGCCTCTTCTACTTTAATATTACGGCCGGTAAAAATAAGCTCTTTCGCCTTGTTTCTGCCAATCAATTTTGCAAGCCGTTGCGTTCCGCCGAAACCCGGAATCAACCCTAGTTTTACTTCCGGTTGCCCAAACATAGCTGTCTGCGTTGCATAGATAAAATCGCAGCTCATCGCCATTTCACAGCCGCCGCCCAGTGCAAAACCGTTAACGCAAGCAATAACAGGAAAAGGCAATTCTTCAAAAAGCAGGCTAACTTGTTGGCCAAGGGTTGCAAAGTCGAACGCTTCTTGCGAAGACATTTTGCTCATTTCAACAATGTCCGCACCGGCAATAAATGCTTTTTCACCTGCGCCAGTCAATATAAGACCTCGAAGCTTATCTGCATTGTTTTTCAACGTAGAAAGGCAAGCATGCAATTCTGTATGCACCTGCAAATTCAACGCATTTAGGCTTTTTTCTCTGCTGATCGTTAAAACTGCAAAATCACCTTTTTGCTCTAGCTGTATCGTTTCAAATTTAGTATTCATAAACACCTTTTTTAACTTTTACACCGTAACGTCCAGCGGCCACATATTTTTTAAGTAACGGACAAGGTCTATATTTTGTATCACCTAACCCTTCATAAAGAACTTCCATAATAGCAAGGCAGGTATCTAAGCCAATAAAATCACCCAGTTCTAATGGCCCCATAGGGTGATTACAACCAAGCTTCATTGCATTATCAATTCCTCGGGCATCAGAAACACCTTCGTACAGCGCATAAAACGCTTCATTGATCATTGGCACAAGAATTCTATTAACAGCAAACCCCGGAACATCATCAGCACGTACGGCTGTTTTACCCATTTTTTCAGCTACCGCCTCAACAGATTCAATCGTTTCTGATGATGTTTCAAGACCCGTAATCGTTTCCACCAACTTCATCACCGGCACAGGGTTCATAAAGTGCATACCAACAACCAAGCCCGGCCTATTGGTTACCGCGGCTATTTCAGTGATGGAGATTGAAGACGTATTTGAAGCCAATATAGCGTTCGCATTAATTGTTTCGTCAAGCTGTTTAAATATCTTAAACTTTAACGCCTTATTCTCTGTGGCAGCCTCAATAACAAGATCACAATCTTTAAGGTCAGCCATGTCTGTTGTTTGTGAAATAGCAGACCGTGTTGAATCAACAAAACCCTGTTCCCATTTACCTTTAACAACACCTCTATCAAGCTGTTTATTGATAAAGTCACGAGCAAAATTAAGCCCGTCCTCATTAACATCAAACATCACCACTTGATAACCAGAAGCGGCAGCAACCTGCGCTATACCTCTACCCATTTGCCCTGCTCCAACAATACCTATTAACTTAATGTCTGACATAAAACCCTCTTTGAATTACTAAATTTTTTAAAACAAYCAATAGTTGAATTGCACGCAACTAATAGCACAACGAAAAGTCAGTCCACCATGCCATAAGTGGTTGCTAAAAAGGATGTTGAGGCGATAATTTAAATTGCTACACCCGCAGTTGATAAAAGAATAAAGCTTCTACAATCCATGTTATTTCCTTCATATTTAATGTGCTGCCATAAAAATTCATACAAAAATAACGTCAATGTCCCTATACATTATTTTAAGCCGCTTTCACTCCACCCAACGTCGCAAGTCATTTGCTGTATCAATATCCCACAGGGTTGTTAGCCGTTCATATTTTAGGCCAACTTTTTCTATTGCAGCCACGTTTTGCTTTAGCGTCTGGGCACAACTCCATTTAACGTTGGTAAACATCTGTTCATCTACTTTCTTGCAGCCCACTAAAACATAACCACCATCCTCTACGGGGCCAAACACAACGTCGCTTTTATCTAACGCATTAAATGCTGCCGAAATGTAGGCCTGTGTTATCACTGGGCAGTCTGAACCAATCAATACAACCTTTTCCGCCCTAGCAAGTCCAGCTTGCAAGGCAAACAACATACGTTCGCCAATACCCCCTTTTGGCTGGGTCTGCAATTGCATGGCATATTCCTTACCTAACGACTGTAGATAAGGGTTTGATGTATCTGGCGCGCACCATAGCTGTGTTTGCCAAGCTGTCGAATGAGTGTTTTTAACGGTGCTTGCTAACAAGGCTTGGTATATATCACGGGCTTTTTGTTCGCCTATATTTACAGCTAAGCGCGTTTTAACTTGCCCCAACACAGGGGCTTTAGCAAATATTTGAAGTAATTTCGATAACATCTGACTCATTTATTTCACTGTCCTTATTTGCTTTTAATTCTAACCTGAGTGCGAATAATTTATACTACCCCGAAACTTGTTATTCACCGGACACAATGAACCCAGATTTAGCCCTTTTGCAACCCTATCCATTTGAGAAACTGGCTCAGTTGAAAAGTTGCGTAACGCCGCCCGCTCATTTAGACCATATTGCGCTGTCGGTGGGTGAGCCGAAACACCCCACCCCGCAAATAATTACCGAAGCACTGATTGAGCACCTACACGGTTTAGGGCAATACCCTACCACTAAAGGTATTGATGCGCTAAGAGAAAGCATAGCCACATGGCTTTGCCGACGCTTCGGCCTACAAGTAAGCGACATTAACCCGATGCAGCATATTTTGCCGGTTAGCGGAACGCGTGAAGCGTTATTTTCCTTTGCTCAATGTATTTTTGATAAGCAACAAGGTGGTATCGTAGCAATGCCTAATCCGTTCTACCAAATTTACGAAGGCGCCGCGTTACTGGCTGGCGCTCAGCCGTATTTCATTAATTGCGATGAAAACAATCATTACTTACCAAACTACGACGATATTGATGAAAAAATTTGGCAACAATGCCAACTCCTTTACATCTGCAACCCTGGCAATCCCAGCGGCGCAGTTCATTCTACCGAACAACTACGCAAGCTAATTAAACTCGCCCACCGTTATAATTTCGTTATTGCTGCGGATGAATGCTATTCAGAAATTTACCCCGAAAACGGCGCAAAACCAACCGGCTTATTGCAAGTAAGCGCGGCAATGGGCAACAAAAACTTTGCACGTTGCATAGTGTTCCATAGCTTATCTAAACGCTCTAATGCACCCGGTTTGCGTTCTGGCTTTGTCGCTGGTGATCCAAGCATTATTCACGAGTATTTGCGTTACCGCACGTATCACGGCTGTACTCTGCCCGTGCCCACACAACACGCAAGCATTGCCGCATGGTCGGATGAAGCGCACGTAGTACACAATAGAGCGCTATATCAAGAGAAATTCACCGCCGTTATCGACATCGTTGGCGATGATATGCCGTTAAATAGACCTGATGCTGGCTTTTACTTGTGGGCAAAAACACCGATTGCGGACGATGTGTTTGCACAAGCGTTATTCGAACAACAAAATATGACGGTATTACCGGGGCAATATTTATCTCGCGACACCGAACAAGGCAACCCCGGTAAAAACCACATACGCATGGCACTCGTTGCACCTATTGACGAATGCGTGGATGCAGCAAACCGAATCAAACAATTTATTCAATCACTTTAATTAACATAGGAAACAATATGTCTAACCTAGAAAACATCATTAACGAAGCCTTTGATAACCGCGCAGACTTCGATTCAAAAACAGTCTCAGCCGAAATCCGCAGTGCAGTAGAACAAGCACTTGCATTACTAGACAGTGGCGAAGGCCGCGTAGCTGAAAAGAAAGACGGCGAATGGGTGGTAAATAAATGGTTGAAAAAAGCCGTTTTACTGTCATTCAAAATTAACGACAATCGCGTAATGGACGGCGACAACAACGGTTACTACGACAAAGTAGAAACTAAATTCGCCAATTACAGCGAA
>JAESRY010000193.1 GCA_016764415.1 Cycloclasticus sp.
AAATACAATTTCATTTGTGAAAGGCGTGTTGTCTGGGTTTGCATCAGCATCAGGTGCAATATCTAGTCCTATGTTCCCAGACCATTTCCCAATGAGCTGGGCCAAAGGCCCGTAGTTTATGTCATTGATAATAGTATTCATGGTTACTCCTTGTTAGAGTTGCAAATTGATAGTATACATAAAAAATCTGTATTTCTATTGCTTTGGATATTGTGCTGATTATATGATGAGTTTTTATGATGATCCACGCGTTGCGCGATATCGTGAGTTAATTCAAAGTTTTGTATACGACCCTAGTATTTTTGAGGATTTAGAAGCGGTGATGCAAGATCGTTTTGATAAGGCGATGGATCCGAAAATGCGCCCAATTCAAGAGATTATGTTCAAGGCGATGRATGAAGATATGGATAAGTTAATTATTCCACCGCCTGTGCTGGCTGCAATGGAYCACGAGTGGGCCATYATTCATGGYCGYCAAGATAAAGTTGTTCCTCTTGAAACAAGCCTGTACTTTTTAGAGCACTTAAAGCGTGCGGAATTACACGTTTTAGACCGTTGTGGTCACTGGGCGCAAACTCAACGTTGGGATGCAATGTATCCTATTGTTATGTCTCATTTCTTGGGTAAATAAAGCGTGTTTGACCAGAAAACACTAGAAGCCTCTGCGCTGGCGCTTGATAAGGCGCTGGCCAGTGGCAATACCATTCCTCAATTTTCTCTGTTATACCCAGAGATGACTATCGAGGACGGGTATGCGATACAGGCTGAATGGACTAAGTTAAGACTTTCCCAAGGCCGTAAAATAATCGGCCGAAAAATCGGTTTAACGTCACGTGCCATGCAGCAAGCCTCGGGTATTACTGAACCCGATTACGGCACTTTGCTCGATGATATGCTGTTTTCAGATAATTCTGAAATCCCATTCGATCGCTTTATTGCCCCCTTGGTTGAAGTGGAAATCGCCTTTGTTTTAGGTAAACGTTTGGAGGGTGAAAATATCACTCTAACAGACGTTCTTGCAGCAACAGATTATGTCTGCCCTGCCATAGAAATTGTTGACTCACGGGTGATTCGGGTTGACCCTGACACGGGGAAACGGCGCAAGGTATTCGACACTATTGCTGACAATGCGGCCTGTGCGGGGCTTATTACCGGTGGTTTGCCCGTTAAGCCAACGGATGTTGATTTGCGTTGGATTGGCGCTATTGTGTCGCGCAATGGTTTGATTGAAGAAACCGGTGTTTCAGCCGGTGTATTAAATCACCCGGGAAATGGTATTGTTTGGCTCACCAAGCGGTTTGCTCCACACGGTATTGCGTTAGAACCTGGGCARGTTATATTRGGMGGATCATTTACMCGTCTATTATCWGTAGAACGGGGTGACACATTTCATGCAGATTTTGGCCCACTAGGCAGCATTGGCTTCCGGTTYGTATAGCAAAATTATTAAAAGGCACGAATGACATGACCCATGTAATGACCGAGARTCACTTTAAAAAATCAATACAGGCYGGCGAACGTCAGTTAGGGGCATTTATGGCCTTAGCTGACCCAGTGTCTGCCGAGTTGATGGCAACAACGGGTTTTGATTGGCTGTTGATTGATGGTGAGCATGGRCCGAATGATATAAAAAGCATGTTGGCTCAGTTACAAGCACTSGCGGCTTACCCMGTTAGTCCTGTTGTACGTATGCAAGACCACGATGTGGCGAATATTAAACGTGTGCTTGATGTGGGCGGTCAAACATTATTGATTCCGATGGTTGAGTCGGCAGAACAGGCTAAACAACTGGTACAGGCAGTGCAATATCCTCCTAAAGGTATACGTGGCATGGGTGGCGGTTTAACGCGTGCGACACGTTGGGGTTCGATTGCTGATTATCTTGAGAAAGCAGATGATAATATTTGCCTTATTTTGCAATTAGAAAGCCCTGAAGGTATCGCAGAGCTGGATGCTATCACCAATATTGATGGTGTGGATGCTATCTTTATTGGTCCAGCAGACTTAGCTGCTGCAATGGGTTATATAGGGCAACCTGGGCATCCAGAGGTTCGCCAAGTGGTAGAGGATTCGATACAACGAATTCAAACGCTTGGAAAACCAGTTGGTGTTTATTGTGGTGATCCTAAGCAGGTCAAAGTATATCAATCGATGGGGGCAAGCTTCTTTTTGATAGGGGCGGATACAATGTTGTTAAGATCAGCTGCATCAACGTTGGTTAGCCAGTTTTAGGGTAACTTGATAATAGGTTTTAATATTTGAAGTAGATTCATTAGTTATGGAGAGTAAAGCATGCCTACACAAAAGAAATYGAAATTTTGCGCTTTCATGCGCCCAGCCAGTATTCATAGTTGTAGTTGGCGTTTTCCGGGTTCTTTTTATGATGCAAACTATAATTTCAAACACCACGTACGTTTTGCTCAAACCTTAGAAAAAGGGTTATTTGATGCTATTTTTATGGCTGACCACTTGTCTTTACTTAACATGCCAGACGACGCACTCAAACGCAGCGCAACAGTCAATTCGCTAGAACCTCTYACATTATTACCAGCTTTRGCRGCGGTAACGGAACATATTGGYCTAATTGCAACGGCTTCAACAACSTATACCGAGCCTTACCATATTGCRCGYAAATTTGCCTCGTTGGACCATATAAGTGGTGGTCGTGCAGGGTGGAATGTRGTGACTTCAGCTAATCCATTGGAGGCTTTGAATTTTGGTTTAGACCAAGCYTTAGAGCATGATGYTCGGTATCGTCGTGGTAGAGARTGTTATGAGGTTGTRACTAAGTTGTGGGAYAGTTGGGAAGATGATGCGATTATTCATAATGTAGATAGTGGTATTTTTGTAGATTTAACAAAAATGCACCCTGCTAAGCATAAAGGAGAGTTTTATTCTGTRGCAGGGGCGCTTAATGTGGCGCGTCCTATACAGGGGTGGCCACTTATCGTACAAGCGGGAGCATCAGAAGCTGGTCGCCAGTTTGCAGCTGAAGTAGCCGAAATGGTTTTTTCTGCAGCAAATACATTAGAGTCGGCTCAAGAATACTATGCTGATATTAAACAACGAGCTACTCAATACGGCCGTAATCCYGAGYACATTAAAGTTTTTCCTGGCTGTTTGGTTTTTATTGGTGACTCTTTACAAGAGGCRAAGGATAAAAAACGTAGGCTRGATAGYATGGTTGACCCCAGTACTAGCATAGCAACACTGTCAGTACAGCTAGGTTGTGATGCCAGTAAGTTTGACTTGAATGGACCACTTCCTGATATTCCTCCAAGTAATGCTAGCCAAACTGCACGWCAAAAACTTATTGATATGGCGCAAGAAGAAAACTTGACGGTTAAAGAACTTGCTCAATATGTGGGTGGTAGTTTTGGTGTGTTGGAAATGGTAGGAACACCATCAATGATTGCGGAACAGATGGAGGAATGGCTTTTTTCTGATGCATGTGATGGTTTTAATATTATGTTCCCTTACCTGCCCGGTGGATTGGATGATTTTGTAGATAAGTTGGTACCCGAACTCCAAAAAAGAAAGTTGTATCGAACCGAATATGAAGGTCATACGTTAAGAGAAAATCTTGGCCTACCTAGGCCTAAGAATCAATTTATTCAGTAACCGTATTATTAAACAAAAGTTAGTTTAGTGACTGGCTTACAGAATAAACTCTGCACCTACCAGTGTATTTTTTGAATGTTTTGCTATTACCGCAGACACACTAGCGACGGCAACAAATATATACAACTGGTTTATACGGGTGTTCTTTTCTAAGCATGTAATATTACATGCGTCTTCTGTGCAATAAATAAAAAACAATTCAACAACGACACCTATCAACTAAAAAACTGATCTCTATCAGTTTTTTAGTTCTGAAAATAAGGTACTTTAGGTTAACTATGTGGATAAAGAACAGCACAAAGAGGTTGTCTGGTAGTTATTTAAATATTTTATTTTCAGGAGTTTAAACATTATGAATACCACGGACTATAACCAATTTATAGATACCAAAGAAGGATGGGTAGATCGTCGAATATTTTGGGAACAAGAAATTTATGAACAAGAGTTAAAACAAATTTTTGCTAAAGCACTAGCGGCGCTATTTCTTTTTAGTTCTCTGCTTATTGTTGAGCCAGAACGACTAAGAGTTTGAGCGATTTTTCTAATAGAACAATGGTTATTATGCTCAATCATAATGACAGCTCGTTCTTCTGGGCTTAAATGGCAATAAATACTCATCAGAATATTCTCCACGAAGCTGTTGCACTTGCAATATGATTCTAAGCTATGTTAAACCTGAGGCGCAAGAACATTACACGGGTGATATTTTTGGGCATGCTGTTGAAGCGTCTGGTTATGGTATGGATATTGAGCTGTAATCATGCAGATAAAACCTTACCAAGAATGCCGGGTATTTTACCGGCATTCTTTTTTAGAAATTTTGATTTTCTACGTTTGTTTACCAATAGGCTACTAGTTATTGTTATAGCAAGTTTATGGCCAAATTATCCATTAGAAAATAATAATATTTATTGAGGGAGTTAGAGCTGAGTTTGTTATAATAAGATTTTATTCATGGAAGTCTCCTTTGGCAGTCGTCATACCTTCATATATCTGGCTAACGCTGATTGCCTCAGTACTACATGCTTTTAGCTTTACTTATACCAAGCAATTTCTAGCGCACTCTGATAACCGGATGAAATTGGCTTTTTATAGCCAATATGCTGTTGGTATAATTGCATTCTGCCTGGTGCCATTTGTAGACCTTGATCAGTTATGGTCGAATATTGGGCTAGTTCTGCTAATGTGTACTTTTGTTTTGGTAGGGCAAACGCTGTATTTAAATGCCTTAAAGCATGGTGATGCCTCTTTTGTTGTACCAATGTTAGGTTGCAAAATGTTTGCTGTTGCAGGGCTATCAGTGTTGCTCCTTAGCGAAACGTATAGCCCCGTCGTATATCTTGGAGCAGCAGGTGCTTTTGTTAGTTTGTTTTTTCTTAATGATGGGAAATTACATGGTTCACCTAAAGCACTAGCTTTTGTTTTACTGACTTGCGTAGTATTTTCTTTTGCCGATATTGCAGTAGTCCAATTATTAAATAGAGGTATGGGTGGACTGGATTTGGCAGTGTTCGTTTTTATTGTTCCCACCGCACTGCTAATGCCACTGTCGCCAATTATTTTTAAAAATGATTGGAATATAACCAAGGGGCTTGGTAAGACGCTATTTATTTATGCTGCCGTACAATTAGCAGGGATTATTCTCTTGATGTTTGCCTTTAAGCAGGCTCAACAGGTAACGGTGATAAATATTGTACAGTCTTCTAGAGGGTTGATTGCTATTGGCGTAGTTTACTTAATGGCAAGGTTTGGTTTTAGCCATATTGAACGGTTGTCAAAACAACAATTGATTAACCGTTCTTTTGGCGGCTTTTTAATGTTCGCCTCATTAGCTGTGGCGGTAATGGGTTTACAATAAAGCGTA
>JAESRY010000058.1 GCA_016764415.1 Cycloclasticus sp.
TCCAGTTCCAGTACGTGGATCATCACGGAGCATTTCTTTCAATAAACGGCAAAGCACCTTGTGTAGCTTTTTGTCCTTTAGCCTAAGTTCCTCAAATGCAGTCCAGGTATTACCCTCAAATACCAGTGATCTCATCTAGCTCCTCTGCTGTAGGTTTATATCCTTTGCCCTTTGCATTCGTAGCGGCCGAGGCTGCAATCTGTTTCATTAAGTCATTGTTTTGTAAAACATATAATGTTTCCTGCTCACGCTCCCAGTCATCTGCACTTAAAACCACAAAATCATCACCGCTTCTCCTGGTAACTTTAAGCGGCAAATGCTCAGTAACCACTTGTTCCACAAAGCTTTTTAAGTTATCTCTAAATTTGTTTACACTAATACTATTCATTTTAATCGCCTATAAAACGTACTGTAATACCGTACATAATAATAGAAAAGCACTAACAAGTCAATTAACGGCGACCGCAAAAAACGCGTCGCATTATTTCAAACGTTATATTGACAATGGTTAGTTCAAGGCAATATTGTAAGATGACTTATGAAAGCGATTATCTGCGAAAAATACGGGCTACCCGATGTTCTCCAGCTCAAAGAAGTTGTAAAACCGACTCCAAAGGATAATGAGGTACTGGTCAAAATAATTGCAACAACAGTACACGTTGGCGATACAAAGATTAGAGGTTTTAAACCCGGCATGGGGTTTATCCAAGACTTGTTCGTCAAACCCATGATGCGGATCATGATTGGCTTTAGGGGGCCTAGAAGAAAAATACTGGGCATGGAGCTATCTGGAGAGATTCAATCAATAGGCAAAGATGTGACTCTGTTTAATAAAGGTGAGCACATATTTGCATCTACTGAGATGAAGTTTGGCACTTACGCTGAGTATATATGCCTGCCAGAAGATGGCGTCTTGGCACTAAAACCAAGCAATATAACGCATGAAGAAGCGGCTCCCGTTCCTAATGGCGGACTTACGGCATTGCTGTTTCTTAGAAAAGCAAAGAGTCGAAATGGTCAAAATGTTCTTATCTATGGTGCCTCTGGAAGTGTAGGTACGTTTGCTGTTCAACTAGCCAAATACTTTGGAGCAAACGTAACGGGTGTCTGTAGCACGTCGAATATGGACATGGTGAAGTCTTTGGGCGCGGATAAAGTGATTGATTATACGCAAGAGGATTTCACTATAATTGATGAGACGTATGACCTTATTTTTGATGCGGTAGGAAAACTTATACCTTCATTGTGTAAAAAGTCACTGAAGAAGAATGGCGTTTATCTCAATGTTCTCAGTCTATCCAGTAGCATCAAATTAAAATCTAAAGACCTCAAGTTTCTCAAAAAGCTTATTGAGGCCGGAGAACTTAAGAGCGTCATAGATAGACGCTACCCGTTGGAACAAATTGTTGAGGCACACCGTTATGTTGATAAGGGCCACAAAAAAGGAAACGTGGTCATAACGGTGGTAGGCAATAAGGAGCCCTAACGGCAGCCGACAATGAGCATTGTCTTTATGAGACTGCGCTGCTTCAGATTAAAGCGGCCGCAACCCTTTGTTTCTTTCACCATACAAGTTCTTCAAATTCAGCGCAAAAAAGACACGCGCGTCCTAAGCTAAACGTTACACATCAAAAATTTGACATACTAAATATGGTATATATACTATATTTAGTATGTGGAAAATATATGAACACAAAAGTGCATTAAAAGGGCTGAAGTCACTACCCATCGACATCCTTAAACGATATGAAAAATGGAAAGATATCGTAGCAATATCAGGTCCTTCTGGCCTTAAACAAATTAAAGGCTTTAAAGATGAAGCATTACGTGGCGAATGGAAAGGTTACCGTTCATCACGTCTTAATATTCAATACCGCATTATTTATAAAATTGAAGGCGATCAACTTTTTGTAAAAGTTATCAAGGTTACAGCACATGACTACCAGAGGAAATAACATGAAAGATTATAAAGAAGCCAAAAAAAGAACAGATGTTTCTATCGGCGAATCTGTAAAAATTATTCGTGAACTACAGGCGCTAAGCCAAAACGATTTATCTTCAATTACCGGTATACCTCAATCAACACTGTCTGCTATTGAACATAATAAAATCAACTTAGGTGTTGAAAGAGCGAAAGTGTTAGCTAGAGCGTTGAAATGTCATCCAGCAGTGTTAGTCTTCCCTGGTTGGGATATTAATAATGAGGTAGCGGCATAACAAGTAGGCCAAGTGCTGTGTGAAAAAGCATCAAGCGCCTTTACGCTATGCGACTACACCCACTTAATCGAACACCCCATACTAGAAACCTGCTCTACTGGCCCTTTGCCTGTCTTCGCAACTTCCAACATAGCATCAACTAGCTCTCTTTTAGCATCAGGGCTGCTTGACTGCATTCCACTTTCATCCAATCGCCCACGATATTGCAACTCCATCTTATTGTTATAATCAAAAATTCAAGCATACAAATATCCCGCATTTTTCGCTATAAATTAAGACATACTTTTTTGGTTTTCAAAGGAAATGAGGAGGCGGGGTATTTATATTCAGTAGAATATCAAATGTCCCTTTTTTTTGATGTATGAAAAACAGCTAAAATTTGAACATCCCCATTTTTGATTTTATATGGCAAGATATAAGACGTCCCTGATAAAATCAACTCCCGCGTACCTTCGACCCTACCTTTACGACCCAATTGAGGGTTATTTTGCAATACGCTTACACGCTCTTTGATTTCAGCAAGCAAAGCACGAGATGCACTGGGGTTTTCTTCTGCAATGTATTCAAAGATTTCCAGTAAGTCCTCACGAGCAGGTTCAGCCCAGACTATTTTCACCCTTTATTTGTGTTTTTTTGTTCAATCAGTACTCCTATTTCTTGCATCACTTGATCATGCCCGACTAATAGACCACGATCAGCGGCTTCTAACCCTTGGGTGATTTTTTCAATCTGCCAAGCATGGGATTCTAAATATTCATTAATAGCTTGGTTTACTAAGTAATTACGTGATCTATCCAATGACCCTGCTATATGATCAAGTTTGTGTACGGTGCTTGTTTCAGCTCTAACTGTAAATGCTTCCGTGGCCATAATAAACTCCTTGGTTCAGTGTGGTTCACTTGTAATCATAGCCTATATTTCATCTCTCCGCGACCCACTTAATAGAACACCCCATACTAGCAACCTGCTCTACCGGCCCGTTACCAGTCTTCGCTACTTCCAACATAGCCTCAACTAACTCCCTTCTAGCATCAGGGCTACTTGGCTGCATGCCACTTTCATCCAATCGACCACGATATTGCAACTCCATTTGATTGTTATAACCAAAAAAATCCGGTGTGCAAATAGCGCCGTATTCTTTAGCTATTTGCTGCGTATCGTCTATTAAATAAGGGAAGTTATAGTCTTTTTCTTTGGCTATACGCTGCATATTCTCGAACGAGTCTTCGGGATAGTCGTTTGGGTCATTCGACATAATGGCGACTACGCCTATGCCGTTTTCTTGTAATACTTTTACGTCTTCCACCAAACGTTGCTGAATAGCTTTTACATAAGGGCAATGGTTGCAGATATACATGACTAATAGGCCGTCTTCACCTGCACAGTCGTCGCGCGTCCAAAACTTTCCATCCACACCTTTAAGTTTGAAATCTGGTGCGGGTAATCCAAAGTCGCAAACGGGGGTATGCATTAACGTCATCGTCTTGCCTTTAATCTAACGCGTTAAAAACTAATAATCCGCCGAGCCCACCTAATACCCATGTCACTAACGGCGCATCACCTAACATCTGTGGTGAAAAACCGTCTAATCCTAAAATAATAGCCGCTGAAATAAGCATACTGCCACCGCAAATCGCCATGATATTTTTACGATGATTTTTAGCCATTTGCAGCTTAATTTCTTCAAGCTGTTGGGACTTCCATTTGATTTCTAGCTCGCCTTTTGCTGCATCGCTGAGCACTTGGTACATCATCTCTGGCAATTCTGGCAATTTCTCGCCCATCATGGGCAGGTGTTCTTTAAGCTTATTGAACATGGCCTTTGGCCCAACGGTCTTTTTATACCAGTCTTCTAAGTACGGCTTGGCGGTTTGCCATAAATCCAGATCGGGGTAGAGCTGGCGACCGAGCCCTTCGATATTCAGCAGGGTTTTTTGCAATAAAACCAACTGCGGCTGAACTTCCATGTCAAAGCGGCGCGCGGTTTGAAATAAACGCAATAATAGATGCCCGTAGGAAATTTCTTTGAGCGGTTTTTCAAATATCGGTTCGCACACCGTGCGAATAGCGCTTTCAAATTCGTCTACCCGCGTATGCTTTGGCACCCAGCCTGATTCAATATGCAATTGCGCTACACGGTAGTAATCACGCTGGAAAAAAGCTAAAAAGTTTTCAGCCAAATAACGTTGATCCGCCACGGTTACGCTGCCCATAATACCGAAATCAACCGCTAAATATTTTGCTTCGTCCGTGGCAAAAAGATTACCCGGATGCATGTCAGCATGGAAAAAATTATCACGAAATACTTGGGCGAAAAATATCTCCACACCGCGTTCTGCCAGCAGTTTTAAATCAACACCGCGTTCTCGCAGCTCGTCAATCCGGCCAATGGGTGTGCCGTAGATACGCTCCATAACCATCACGTTTTGGCGCGTGTAATCCCAATAGACATCGGGCACGTAAAGTTGATCTGAGCCTTCAAAATTACGCCGTAATTGCGAGGCGTTAGCCGCTTCTCGCACCAAGTCCAATTCATCGTGGATGGTATGGTCAAATTCTGCCACTACCTCTACTGGTTTTAAACGCTTCCCTTCACTCCAATATTTGCTGGCAAGCTCAGCCAAGCTGTACAACACAGCCACATCCGCATTAATGGTTTTTTCAATCCCTGGGCGCAAGACCTTAACCACCACGTCTTCACCGGTTAGTAAGGTAGCGGTGTGTACTTGAGCGACCGACGCGGATGCCAACGGACTTTCTGAAAATTCCGAGAACACCTCTTCAATTGATTGTTCTAACGATTTTTCGATAATTTGACGCGCCAAATGATCTGCAAATGGCGGCACATTGTCTTGTAGTTTCGACAGCTCTACACCAATATCAGGCGGCAGCAAATCTTGACGAGTGGATAATATTTGACCAAATTTAACGAAAATGGGGCCCAAATCTTCCAGTGCTTTACGGATGCGTTCACCGCGCGGGCCTTTTCGTTTACCCAATAGATAACTGGGTGACAAGTACGTTAGGTAACGGAGTGGCCTAAATAAATGCAGGTTAAAAACAAACTCATCCAAACCATAGCGCAACAAAACACGTTGGATTTTTATTAATCGAAAGGCTGTTGTTAGATTTATCACGCCATTCCCTTGTCTGCTGTGTTGGCTATCTCATGGTGTTGTGCGGCCAAGCGCTGAATTTTCGCCTCTAGCCTATCGGTCGACAAGCGAAGGTCGTCTACCTCTTTTTTGAACC
>JAESRY010000137.1 GCA_016764415.1 Cycloclasticus sp.
TCAGTTTATTGATCCGGAAGGAAACCGTGTGGCGTTTCATTCAAGGAACTAGAGTCTACATGCATCAGTTTAAAAAAGAACCAAAAGTTCAAGGTCAGGATTCCATTATAATTAATGCTCCGACTAAAACAGTCTGGCCCCTAATTCAAGACTCCATGCAATTGGAGTTTTGGGGACCACCTGTTGAAAGAGTCAAAGTTGAACTTTTACCTGACCAAAGTCGCGAAGGAAAAGGAAGCAAACGCAAGGTGTGGGCAAAATTTACGGAAAAGCGAAAAGGTTGGTTTGAAGAAGTCCGCATAGATGAAAAAGAAGGTAAAAGCATCGTCTTCATGATCTATAATGACAATTTTGGTCTGGACAAAATGTTGGAAGATGTAGGAGGTGTTATGGAGTTAGAAGTCATGAACGAAGAAAAAACTAAATTCACCTTTACCTTTTATCATCGTCCAAAAAACATATTGGGATGGTTGATGAATCCAATGATTAAAGCAGATCAAAAGAAGAATAGACTTAAGGCTTTAGCATCAATTAAAAGCTATGCCGAAACGGGAATCGCAATAAAAAATTGAAGCGGCCGGTAATGGATCTCTCAAGAACCCAATCGATTAAAAACAATATTAACTTATACAAAACAAATTAAGATGAAAGAATTTATGATGGTATTTATAGGAGCCGATTACGAAGAAATCGGCTTATCCCCTGAACAACTTCAAGAACGAATGGGGAAATGGTTTGCCTGGGGCGATAAAATGCAAGCGCAAGGCATACTGAAGGGAGGAGCTGCGTTATTATCTCAGGGTAAAAGGGTTACCGGACCAGATCGCATCGTTTCTGCCCTCGATATCATGCTGGAAGGGCCTATCGGTTCTGCAGCATTCAATAACGAGTTTGGTCGCCCTAATATCACGGGTTATTTTCGTACGTTTGAAGAAAAAGTGGCGGCCCCCATGATGGATGGAAAGCAGGGTGCTGAGGTTCGTGGTTACCACAAGCCGATTATGCTGGCGGGTGGTTACGGCAATATTCGTGAGCGGCATATCGATAAACTTCAGCTGCCTGTCGGTACACCGATTGTTGTTCTGGGTGGCCCTGCCATGTTGATCGGTCTCGGTGGTAGTGCGGCGTCGTCGATGGACAGCGGCGCCAGTGCGGAAGATCTCGATTTCGCCTCAGTACAGCGCGGCAATCCCGAGATGGAGCGGCGCTGCCAGGAAGTCATCGACGCCTGCTGGTCGCAGGACAGTAACCCGATACTATCAATACACGATGTCGGCGCTGGTGGTCTATCCAATGCATTACCCGAACTGGTCTATGACGGTGGTCGCGGCGCTGAGTTTGAACTGCGCGAAGTGCATAACGATGAGCCTGGCATGTCGCCGATGCAGATATGGTGCAATGAGTCTCAGGAACGCTATGTGATAGCGATTGACCCAGCGCGCATCGACGATTTCAAAAAGCTGTGTCAGCGCGAGCGTTGTCCTTTTGCGATTTTAGGTGATACCACAGAAGCGCAGACCTTAAAAGTACACGATAGACATTTTGATAATTATCCGGTCGATATGCCGTTAGATGTACTGTTAGGTAAACCACCAAAAATGCTGCGTGAGGTGTCGCGAATCACTGTCAAACATGAACCACTGAGCACACAATCGATTGATCTTACCGAAGCGGCTTTCAATGTATTACGCATACCGTCGGTTGCTGATAAAACCTTTTTGATTACCATCGGCGATCGCAGTGTTACCGGCATGGTGGCGCGTGACCAGATGGTCGGGCCATGGCAGATTCCGGTCGCAGATGTCGCGGTCACTACGGTTTCTTTTGAAGGATATTGCGGTGAGGCAATGGCGATAGGTGAACGCACGCCCATTGCACTGCTGGATGGGCCGGCCTCGGCACGTATGGCAATTGCAGAATCACTGACCAATATCATGGCCGCGCCCATCGCCAAACTGTCGGATATCAAATTATCCGCAAACTGGATGGCGCCGGCCGGGCATCCGGGTGAAGATGCCATCTTATACGACACAGTAAAAACAGTGGGCATGGAAATTTGTCCGCAATTGGGGTTAACCATTCCCGTGGGTAAAGATTCGATGTCAATGAAATCGCTGTGGAAGGATGGCGATGAAGACAAATCTGTTACTGCGCCATTGTCTCTGATTATCACTGCTTTTACGCCGGTAACCGATGTACGACAAACCTTAACACCGCAGATTAGAACCGACATCGACGATACCGGTTTGATGCTCATCGACCTTGGTTTTGGCAAAAACCGACTCGGCGGTTCCGCCCTGGCGCAAACCTGTAAAACCATCGCAGACGTTCCTCCCGATGTTGATGATGCCGAGCAGCTACGTGCATTATTTGAAGTGTTTCAGCAGTTGAATCAACAGGGCAAAATACTTAGCTGGCATGACCGCTCTGATGGGGGTCTGTTTGCCTGTTTAACTGAAATGGCTTTTGCCGGACATTGTGGGTTGGATATTCAGCTCGATTCGATGTTAAGCAACTGCCAGAGTGATGAAAGAAGTGATGCGATATCGGTTCTGTTTAACGAAGAGATCGGCGGCGTCATGCAGATTCGTTATGAGCATCTCGATGATATCGAAGCTGCCTTTGCAGCGGTTGGTTTATCTGCCTGTTTACATGAGCTGGGTAAACTACATGAAGACGACCAGATAACGATAAGCAACAATGGTTTCCCGGTGTTTTCTGCCTCTCGCGTTGCATTGCAGCAGGCCTGGAGTGAGACCAGTTATCACATGCAGCGGCTACGTGATAACCCGGAGTGTGCACAACAGGAATACGATTCAATAACACAAAGTGATAACGGTCTTAGCGTTAATTTGAGCTTTGACCTCAATGAAGATATCGCGCTGACTTACATGAAAGCACGGGTTAAACCTACTATTGCAGTGTTAAGGGAGCAGGGCGTTAATGGTCATATAGAGATGGCAGCCGCTTTTGATCGTGCCGGTTTTAATGCTATTGATGTGCACATGAGCGACATTCTTAATGGCGACATTGATTTTGATGATTTTAAAGGTCTGGTCGCCTGTGGTGGTTTTTCTTATGGTGACGTTTTAGGCGCTGGCGAAGGCTGGGCGAAATCTATTTTGTTCAATGAGCAAGCACGAACAACATTCAGTGATTTTTTTAATCGCACGGATACCTTTGGTTTAGGTGTGTGTAATGGTTGCCAAATGTTATCGAATTTGCGAGAGCTTATTCCTGGTGCGCAAGCATGGCCTCACTTCGTAAGAAATGAGTCTGAACAGTTTGAAGCGCGTGTTGCGATGGTAGAAATTCAACACTCCCCCTCCATTTTATTAGCAGGTATGGAAGGCTCACAAATGCCTGTTGCAGTAGCGCACGGCGAAGGGCGAACTGAATATACTAGTGACACTGAAAAAGGCCATGTGGCATTACGTTATATTGACCATGTTGGCAAAGTAACAGAACAATTCCCATTCAACCCGAATGGTTCTGCTGAAGGGGTTACCGGCTTAACCACTGATGATGGTCGCTTTACAATTATGATGCCGCATCCAGAGCGTTGTTTTAGAACCGTACAAAACAGTTGGTCGCCCGACTATTGGGGCGAAGACGGTGCGTGGTTGCGAATGTTTAGAAATGCAAGAAAGTGGGTAGGTTAGAACGAGTAGTTAAGCTGTTATAAGTTTTTTAGCCGTCGTTCATATTCTTCCGGTGTTAACTCGCCTTCGCTTAATCGCTTATCCAATGATTTAATCATTACGTCACGCGGCGCAGGGCTTTTTTTACTTTTCTTGTTAGCCCACGATACAGCGAGATATATTCCACTAATGGCGCTGCCCCAAAATGCCAACATTGCCCATAAACCAAAGTCGCTAAAATCCATATTGTGTATGTGTTGTTAGAGTTGATCTATTCAGCAATAGTGAATTTATTTTTACCGTCAGATTTCGACTGATACATTGCCTTATCAGCTCTTTTAACAAAATTACCGTGGTCTTCCTTGGAAAAATAGGTGGCGATACCAGCGCTGGCTGTAACATTAACGATAGTTCCATCATCTGTTTTGAAGTCAAAGTTTTCAAGTTGAGTGCGGATTTTTTCAACAGAAATTGCAGCCTGATGCGCGATAACAAAGGGAAATAAAATAACGAATTCTTCCCCGCCGTAACGAAACGCCATATCTACGTTGCGGATATTGTTTTTGATAATTTTTGCGAACTCGGCAAGAACGACATTACCAAACTGGTGGCCGTAGGTATCATTAACGTGTTTGAAATTATCTAAATCAAACATGCTAATAGATAAGCTTTGGCTGTAGCGTTTGCAACGATCAACTTCATCTTCTATTTGTGCAAAGAAATGACGAGCATTGAATAATTTAGTTAAATCATCAAGTGTACTGAGCTCTCTATACTTCTGTTGGCTATCGATAAGTTTCTTTTCGGCGTACTTTCGATCACTAATAACGATTAATGTTTCAACAGCGCCTAAAAGATTATGGTTGTTATCAAGGATGGGTGCGGCAGTAAACGACAGCCACTCACCATTGCTCATGCCTGGAAAAAAATCTTCAGCCTCGTAGGCGCCTTCTAATACGTTGGATTTTTGATATTTATTGGTATAGAAACGCTCAACCAACTCATCTTTAGCCCCTTCAACGATTAAATCTGCCATTGTTGGGCGAGAGTTTGAGTAGAATGGCTGCCATTGATTTTGAGTGCCAATCATGTCAACAGCAAGTAACCCAGATGCTTTTTCAAGAGCTCTGCTCCAATGAGTGATCTCATGTTCAGTGTTGATGGCAAAGGATGGGATGGCAATGCTATCAAGCACGTTAGACGCTAGAAGACTCTCAGTTCTATCGGGTAAATCAGTTTTTTTATTTTTATGACTCATATTTAACGCAACCAAGCTTATCAATAATTATGCGCCTATGAAATAAGGAATCAAGCGAAAAATTACGTTTTGTTACCGTGAGTGGCAGTGCTTGAATTTTTTCCCGCTACTACACCAACAGTCTTCATTCCGTTTGAATTTAAGGTGGGCAGGTTGAATATGCGATTCTCCATTTACGTAGAACCATTGCCCTTGTTTTTGGGTAAAACGAGATGTTTCGCGAAGTTCAAAAAACTGATCGTCTTCATTAAAAAACGCGGAAAATTCTACGGTATTGGCTTTTTCGTCTGTTTGGTGAATTAATAATTGAACCCACGTGGTTGTACGTTGGCTATTGTTTAATTTTGATGGATCGTTCGCTTTGCGCTGACTTGGGTGATGGGTATCAATTAGATATTGATGTTCGCTTAAACAAAAGGCGACAAAACGTGAACGCATAAGCTGTTCAGCTGTTTCTGGCTTGAGTTTTTTCTTTATAAATGGCTCGCAGCAGGCAGAATATTGCTTAGTTGAACCGCATCGGCAAACAAAACTACTCATAGTTAA
>JAESRY010000138.1 GCA_016764415.1 Cycloclasticus sp.
ATAGGTGACGGTTGCAAGCACGTACAAGGCACTCATCCACATAATCGCAGACTGGCTTGATACCAAGAATCTTAAAAAGAAATCCGTTTCTGCATCTGGCAAACCTGTCACGTATCGACTGATGCCGAAAATACTCAATAAAAAGACCGCTAGTGATAAGCCCCTTATCTGCTTCCAATTCCAGCCTAATGCAACCAGGCTAAGTCCTGCAGAAACTAGAATGCCTTTTTCATAACCATCCATTAGATCAGCATAGCTATCATACGCGTAGCCCGTTCCAACCATAACGATAAGCGCCCAGACCCAATCAACAAGAGTTAACCCTTTCCAGAAAGACTGTTTATCTAGCTCTACTTGTAATGCTGCATGTGTACTATTCATAATCGAACCTTAACCAGTTAAAACACGTTCAAACTGTGCTTGTATTTGTTTATATTGCTTTGAAAAATCCATGTTATTCCTTGCAGCGTGACCGGCCAAAACTAGCTTAACGCCACCTTCTGTGGCTTCAAGTCTCGCCCATAGTCGTTGCTGTGGTGCATAGAACATTAAAAATACGCCTAAAATCAACATCGCACAACCGGGATAAACCAAATTCTTTCCAGGCGCCTTGGCAATTTGTAAGCCACTCGCTTGATGATGCACAAAACTAGATAGCTGCAAATAAACAGGCGAGCCGTAACGACCAATGGACCCAATAGCTGCAGAGGCAGCATCAAAAAACGCGGCTTTCTTTTCATCCACGCCTAAACTMRCAKCKANYYCTTCAKSWWGTAAAACGTCAATATAAACAGCCCCAAGTATTTGCTGTAATACCCGAACGTAAAGCTCACTAACTTTTTCTCGATCATCCTCGGGCACATTGTTTTCAATTTGTTCCATAATGCCATCCATACCACTTTTCACAAACAAACCAACCAACATGACCATGGCCTCATTTAATTGCGCTGAACTGTTCGACGGTATAGAAGAGCCAGCAAAATTTTGCGAAACAGCTATTCGTTGTAACAACTCTTTATCATTAAGCGCTCTTAAGTAGTTCATAAAACGATTAATGCCACCCGCTTCATCTACAGGCACGTATAAATAACGAAACTCCTCATCTGGCGACCCACGCACGCCACTTAAATAATAAAACTCACCGTCTCTTTCTACAGGAACCATATAATTCAAAAATTCTTTCGCCTGACCTGTTTTATCACGCATTTTAAATTGCACACTGGGCCCTACGTTCTTAAACTTCTTCGTCGGGTCGTTCGAAGGATTGATGTTAAACAACCTGAAGTTTGATGTCTCCAAAATCCATGGCTCCTTAAACAACGTCATCTTTAGTTCATCACCCACTTTTGTTTCCACTTTTCTCGGCACATTACCATCGTCCATCAATGGCCAAGCTAATAATTCTAGTTCAGACCCGCCGTCTGAAAAGCTGGCCTGGTAGATAGAATACCCATCGTAGATTAACGGGTGATTAACAGAAATGGTTTGCTCTAATGGTTCTTCCAATCTGTCATCGTGGATAACAAGGTCACTTTCAAACGATTTAGGTTGCCCACTTTTATAGTGCTCAATTCTAAAATCTTTAACTTCTACAGAAAACGGTAGCTCCTGCACCAAATAACCGTCTTTATAATTAATGAATAACACGTCGGTTTTACGGCCTTCTGGAACTGAAACACTGCCTCTGAATGATGGGTTCGTTACACCCAAGCGACTTATAAGCGGCACTTCATCCGCTGCAATATTTTGTGTTTCTGGAGTCAACTGCCCAAGCATTTCTCTGGCTTTTAAGATGGCATTGCCATCAATGAGCCCACCGATACAAACCAACACAATCGCCAAATGCGTCAACACATACCCCAACCGGCTACCAGCGCCTTTCATACCC
The DNA here is from genome assembly GCA_016764415.1 of Cycloclasticus sp. Lineage (GTDB taxonomy): Bacteria > Pseudomonadota > Gammaproteobacteria > Methylococcales > Cycloclasticaceae > Cycloclasticus. Next base: position 1,889 of record JAESRY010000138.1, read on the forward strand.
GCAATCAATGTATAATCATCACCCTCTTTAAGACGGGCGCTGTAACCATTAAGAGGAAATATCTTTTCCACCACATGCTGCACATCTTCCATTGAGTGTGCTATTTGATAAGTGTGCGAATTTGAATAATTCTCGAGCGTTTTTAACTGAATATTTTGCCTATATTCGCGCATCTCTCGCAACATTTTCGGCGCATTACGATAAATACAGGTACTTGTTGATAACACCAAGAAAAATAAAATAAACAAGAACCAACTAGACGAGTAAACATCGTAAAGACCCAGCTGATTAAATACATCAAACCAAAACGGACCAAACTTAAGCACATAATCGGTATAGGCTTGATTCTGTTGCAAAACCGTGCCAATAACAGCGGCAATCGAAAGTGCTACCAGCAGGGTAATCGCCAGGTTCATCGACCCTAAAAACCTCAATAAAATGGCTGACGTTCTAGACGACCCTAATTCTTCGTTAATTGTTGGTTGATTATTCATACGGAGGCTTACGTGAAATTTACACTAGCTATAAAATAAAAAAAGGGCAACAGAGTTGCCCTTTTTAAACGTAATAGGGGGCTTAATGCAAACCAGAAATATATGATGAAACCGCCTCAATTTCTTTGTTATTCATTCGACCAGCAATGTCTCTCATCATTCCTTGATGATCATTATCACGCGTCTCTGCTTTAAAGTCTTTTAACGCTTTGGAAAGATAAGCCGCATGCTGCCCACCAATACGAGGGAAACGAGCGGGTGCACTACCTGATCCATTTGGGCCATGACAAGCGATAAAAGCCGGTAAACCATTATCCATTTTGCCCGCACGGTATAACTTTTCGCCTAGTTTAATCTTATCAGCACTAGCCGCTTCAACCGTTGAAGGAACACTAGCAAAATAAGCCGCTAAATCTTCTATATCAACATCACTTAGCCCGGCAACCATTGGAGCCATTGTGGCATCAACACGCTTTTTGTTTTGAAAATCATGCAGTTCTTTTTCAATATAAAACGCATGCTGGCCAGCCAGTTTTGGCCACACGGGGTTTAAACTATTACCGTTTGGCCCATGACAACCTGCACACACTGCCGCTTTAGCACGTCCAGCCTCAATATCACCCGCCGCGAAAGCGCTAATTGATAACAACATCAAAATACACGCCACTAATATAAGAGAAATCCTTTGCATTTTTTACCCTAGCTTAAAAATATAATTACTTAATAGATGCGTAAAACGCTGACAAATTCGCCACATCGGCGTCTGTTAACGCAGCAACCATTGCTTGCATAGTCGGATCTTTACGAGCACCTGAACGAAAATCATTCATTTGCTTAACAAGATATTGCTCTTTTTGGCCTGCCAAATTTGGATACATATCCATTGGGCTCATACCACTGGCACCATGACATGCAGCACATTGTGCGGCTTTTGCTTTGCCCGCCGCAACATCACCCGCCATTGAAGCACCTGAAACAAACAGCGCTAAAATAGCAATAAACAAGGAAATCTTTTTCATTTTATTCTCCAGAAATTTACTTAAACAAAAGATTTAATAGCTAATTTTACAATAATTCCATATAAAGTTTAGCCTTTTTCTAAGACATTTGCTGTTGCTCGCGCTGAATTTAATCTACTCAGGTACAATAATCGCACTTTGTTAGTCACGCATTCTCATGAATCCTTTATATCACCGAGCAGAATATTTCCTTAACGCCCCTAATTTAAAAACCACACCGCAGGGCATTGAATACGAAGTCGCCTTCGCCGGTCGGTCTAACGCGGGTAAATCGAGCGCTATTAACACCCTAACAAACCAAAAAAGTCTTGCAAGAACCAGCAAAACACCCGGTCGTACTCAACAACTCGTCTATTTTAAGTTAGATGAAACGCGTTGTTTAGTCGATTTACCCGGCTACGGTTATGCCAAAGTTCCATTCCGCGTTCAACAAAAGTGGCAAAAAGAGTTGGTTAACTATTTTGAAAAAAGGCAGGCACTTAACGGCCTTGTATTGCTCGTTGATATTCGTCGCTCCCTCGGCGAACAAGATTTACAGATGATAGATTACGCCTCACATTTAGAGCTAGATGTTTTTGTGGCTTTAACAAAAGCTGACAAACTCAATCGGAATGGCGCTAAAAACGCCCTGTTTGCGGCACAAAAACTAGTTAAAGAGTCTGCTGGTAATRTTCAAATAGAACTCTTTTCGTCCCTTAAAAAAGAAGGTATTGAGCAAATACATCATTGGTTAGATGCACACCTAGGTGTTATTGAAAAGCAAAAAAAGAGCCTTAGAAGATGAATCCTCTAAGGCTCAGAAGTCGGTTATAGATAACCGAAACCTGCTCAAGGAGGGGAGGGAACTGAGCAAGCATATCTATACAGATACAATTAATAGACACAATCTTACAATTAAAGTTCATTTAAATTTTTGCATCGGCTAATCAGCTATGGCAGTATGTTCAGCCCGATATGTTTTCGGCGATCAAAACAAAACCTGAGGAAAATAATAATGATTAAAGCAATTCGTTTATTAACTGCACTATTCTTAACACTGGGCATGTCTACTGCCTACGCAGAAACCGCATCTGTTACCGAAAAGGTAGAAATCGCCGCCAGCCCAGCTGACGTTTGGGCGGCATCAAAAGATTTTGGCAACATACACAGCTGGCACCCTGCTTTTGTTGGCTCTACTAATACTAATGGCAACCACCCTGGCAGCGTTCGCGTTATAGACCTTGGCGGCCCAACCATCACAGAAGAGTTGGTTCGTTTTAATGAAGAGCATATGAACTTCACTTATAAAATCAACGAAGTAGATCCTGCTGTTCTGCCTATTGAGAATTATATTTCTTGGTATGCCGTTCGTGCCAATGGCCAAGGCGGCTCATCAGTTGTTTGGATGGGTAACTTCGACACCATTAACGGCGCAGCAGCAGCCGACGTAGAAAAAGGCGTGAGCGGTGTTTACCGCGGTGGTTTAGACAACCTTAAAGCGATGTTAGAAGACTCTGCTGAATAAGCGACCTTTTAAGAAAAACAAAAGCCCGTTGCTAGTTTAATTAACAACGGGCTTTTTTATGTCTAGCAACCACGCTGCCTCGGGGCATCAATTTCTTTTGTATGCCCAAAAACACTAAACGTATAAGTCTCTTTTTGCAGAGAAAAACACCCAATTAATCCAATACGTTTACTAGTGCATTAAGTCAAGTCTAACCCTAATTACCCGCGAGTATGGCGCTACTACCCCCCCCATTATCGCGCTTAAAATAATGAACGATTGCGGATTAGCGTGCGCGTTGTCTGAGCGTAGCGAGTTTAGCGCATGCCCGTAATCATTCGTTATTTTGCGATTGCGTGCCTTTTTCTTTGGTTCGTTTCTTTTGGGCAAACAAAAGAAATGATCGCCCTCGCGGCAGCGAAAAACACCTTGTTAATCGTTACGGTTACCGGCTCCCCTAAAATAACGGAAGGATTAATTAAAGGGCGTTAGCCCGTTCATATTCATCTGGACTCACATAGCCTAGATACGAATGCCTTCGTTGTCGATTGT
>JAESRY010000059.1 GCA_016764415.1 Cycloclasticus sp.
TTTATTACTGTAGAAATAACCAACGGCAGATCTTCTTTCTTCTCACTCACTTCCTTACTAACTGGCGCCTCAACTTTAATTGCTTTTTTTTCTAGCACTCTCGACTCAAGAATCTTGACCTGCTTATCAACCGATTTCTTTAGAGGTAATAGTACAGCTGATGCTTGCATTGGTTTTTTCTTCAACCTATCAGCAACTATTGCCGGTTTATGTTCTTTTACTAAGGCAAGCCCTTCTGGCTCCGCTTGTATTTCTTTTTGAAGTTTAGCCTTATCCTTTACTTGTGTCAGCAGTTCTTTGCTCATGTCRGAGCTCTCAATATTTTCTCGTTTCGCAGCCATAATCACAGGTTTAACTACCTGCGCCGCCTCTAACTCAGGTGCTGCAAATATAAACGCTTTAAACACAAAGCCCACTATGACAAGCGCTACAGCTAATGCCCCCCAAACCCAAGGGAATGGCTTGGTTTTTTGTTGCTCTTCATCTGGAAATTTAGAAGGCGTAGTTTGGGCCATGCTTTCTAAGACATCGTTAATGCGCCCTGGCAAGCCGCCTGTTTCAATAAATAAAACTACGTCATCAATACCCGCCAAATTAACGAAGGCTAGTCCCTGTCTATTTACCCTAAATCGCGCATATTCAGCCGTCTGTTTTTGGGTAAACGGCTCTATATCAATTAACTGACAACGCTCTTCTATCGACTCTCCTAAATTTTCTGATGATGTCAGCAACAAGTGAATGCAAGGGTATGCATCTGCTAATCCAAACAAAAATTCGAAGTGGACGTTTGCAAGCTTATGCACATCTTCAACACAAATAATAACTTTTTTACCTGCTCTAGACTGCGCCTCCAACCTTGCCGTTATCTTTTTTTCGCTTCCTTCTAATTCATCAAATGCATCTGCTATGGCTTCCATTGAATCATCATATGCCAACATCGTTTGCGATTTGATTGAGCACATTTTCCAATTCTTATCCGCTTGCTCTTTAAGCTTTCGTATAAAAAATGATTTGCCGGATTGCTCAGGACCTCGCAGGAGAATCGATTGACTCGTGTTTGGTATTAAGTGCAACATTAAATCTAAGCGCTGTTGCCTTTGTGGCGTAAAAAAATCGCTTAAAGTTTTTTTCTTCTCTGCTGAGCTTGAAAATTCCATTTAATTCGCAGCGCAAGCCGAATCTTTAACTACCGTGTTAATCAGCGCCTCATCTGTGCAGTCGTAAATAACCGCCTCACCTAGCTTTTTCAATAGGATTAATCTAATCGATTCAGACACATTTTTCTTATCTACTTTCATGTGTTTAATAAAATCAGCCGCTACCATCTGCGCAGGCACGTTAACGGGCAGACCTGCTCTTTGGCACAGCAATCTGAGCCTGGCGCTATGTTCCTTGGCTATCCAACCAAGGTTGGCTGACAATTCTGCCGCTAAACACATGCCTACTGAAACCGCCTCTCCGTGTAACCATGTTCCATAGCCCATATAAGTTTCAATTGCATGTCCAAATGTATGACCAAAATTCAATGTTGCCCGAATACCTGATTCCTTTTCGTCTTGCGCAACAACCGCTGCCTTTTTCTGACACGATGTTTTGATTGCGTATGTCAGCGCAGCATTATCTCTAGCCCTTAACCGGTCAATATTTAACTCGAGCCATTCAAAAAAACTTATGTCGCATATCGCTCCATACTTGATGACTTCTGCCAACCCAGCGCTAAGCTCTTTGTCTGGCAATGTTGACAAAACCTGAGTATCTATCAAAACGCATTTTGGTTGATAAAAAGCGCCTATCATATTTTTACCTAATGGATGATTAACTCCCGTCTTGCCTCCAACCGAGGAATCGACTTGAGATAGCAGTGTCGTCGGCACCTGAATAAAATTAACCCCACGCTGATAACTAGCCGCTGCGAATCCCGTCATGTCACCTATCACGCCACCGCCTAACGCTATAAGCGTCACTTGCCGGTTACATCTGTTTTCTAGCAATGAATCAAATATCTTATTTAGAAATTCAAGTGTTTTGTATTTCTCACCATCAGGAAGAATAATCGTTTTTACATCAAGGCTTCGGGGAAGTTGGGCTGCAAATTTATCTAAATATATAGGCGAAATCGTCTCGTTTGTCACCACTAACACTTGTGAAGAACTAATRTGTACTTCAAGCAGCTCACTGCCATCAAACAATCCTCCACCGATATATATAGGGTAGCTTCTTTCGCCGAGTTCTACGTTTATTATTTCCATACTTGCTACAATTTCAGGTCTAACTTATTTAGAATATCATTAATGACACGCTTACTATTTGTTTTGTTGGTGCTGGTTGTAATATCCGCAATCGATTCATAGATTGGCGCTCTTAACTCCATCAACTCTTCTAGTTTCTTTCTTGGGTTATCAGTTTGTAGTAACGGCCTTTTCATATCAARTTTAGTACGGCTTAACTGCTGATCAACTGAGCACTRTAAATAAATAATACACCCCGTTTCCTGTAACACATGACGGTTTTCTTCTTTTAAAACGATACCGCCCCCTGTTGCTATAACGGCACCGCCTAACTCGGCCAGTTCTTTCAGTTTATCCGTCTCTCTTTTTCTAAAACCTTCTTCGCCTTCCAGCTCAAAAATTAAAGATATTTCAACACCTGTGCATTTAATAACCTCAGCGTCCGTGTCGTAAAATTCTTTTTTTAACCTGTACGCCAGTAACTTACCAACCGTTGACTTACCTGCCGCCATTGGACCGACAAGATAAATATTATTATTTTTCGTCATGCGCTTTTTTTCTATTTCTATATTTGTAGAACTATATCATGAGCCCCTTACTAGGGATTGCACTGCGTAGTTTCAATCATAATTAACTCGCACAAAAAAACGGAGCTAAGCTCCGCTTTTTTTAATTTAAAGGCTTTAATTAATYTACTGTTAAATTATCTTTTAAGANNTTAGGGGTAATAAAGAACAAAAGCTCGCGATTATTATCCTGCTTAAGCTCTGTTCTAAATAAAACACCTATACCTGGAAGATCTCCAAAGAACGGTACTTTTCGTAGATTATGCGCTTTCGATCGCTCATAAATACCACCTAAAACAACTGTGTCACCATTACTTACAAGTACCGTCGTTTTAACTTCTTGCGTATTAATCGGTACACCACCTGGTTGTACATTTGAGTAATCAGGCGAATCTTTTGAAATGTTTATTTCAAGGTTAATGCGGTCATCCGGTGTAATTCTTGGGGTAACCCTCAATTTCAACTCAGCTTCTTCAAAACTTGTTGTTGTTGCGCCAGAGGAAGAGGCTTCTTGAAATGGAATTTCAACACCTTGGCTAATTTCAGCCTCAATCTGATCAGATGTAATAACCCGGGGGCTTGAAATAACTTCCCCTTTAGCTTCGGTTTGCAGTGCGGATAATTCTAATTGCAATAATGAACTGCCTATTTTACCCACAATAAACTGGACTGCTCCAGCAGGACTGGATACGGGCAGGTCAACAAGCAAATTACCAACGTCGACATCGCCAACTGATGCAATGCCGTCTACAACTCCTCCATCTATACCACCCGTTACAACTCCAACAGAGTCATTGCCAAATTTAACTCCAGCTACTCCAAACCTAACACCTAATTCACGAGTAAAGTCATCATTAGCAATTACAATTCTTGATTCAATCATCACCTGACGAACAGGGCGATCTAGTCGTTCAATAATCCTTCTGATYTCTACYARTTTTTCWRCTGTTTCTTGRACTAACARAGTGTTTGTTCTTTTATCAACAGAAACACCCCCTCTATTTGAGATCAATTTTGCATTTGTATCATTACTGCTCCCAGAGCCTCCCTCTGTGCTTTTTAGAATCTTTACTARRTCCTCTGCCTTGGCGTAACTCACYTCAAAAAACTCTGTTAATAAAGGCGAAAGCTCAACAATTTGTTTTTTAGCTTCTAGTTCCAGCTTTTCTTGAGCAGCCACTTCTGCCTGAGGCCCAACCATCATCACATTGCCATTGATACGCTTTGCCAACCCTTTACTTTTTAGAATAATATCTAATGCTTGATCCCAAGGAACATTGTTCAAACGTAAAGTAACGCTTCCGCCAACTGAATCACTAGCAACAAGGTTCATATCCGTAAAGTCAGCTAGGAGCTGCAGCACTGAACGTACTTCAATACTTTGAAAATTCAACGATAACTTCTCACCTGTATATGAGAATTTATCTGCCTCTAGCTCTTCTTGTTCTTGTTTTGTAAGCGGCTTGAATTCAATCGTTAAAAGCTCATCCATTTGGKATGACAAAAACTCATAGTGCCCAATAGCGGCTATTGATAACCGCGTATTCGAACCGGCTGACATTACATCTATCGTTTTAACTGGCGTTGCAAAGTCTAATACATCCAACCTATTAGCCAACTCTGCGGGCAACGCAGTGTCTTGAATATCAACAATAACTTTGCCRCCTTCTTGCCTAACGTCTACTACGCTAGATGTGTTCGTTAAGCTGACAAGTACACGACCTTCGCCATCTTCACCGCGCCTAAAATCGATTCCTTTAACCATTTTTTCTGCTGGCGTTGATGCCGCTACATTCGACGCTCTTACTCTAGGTATACTATTAACATTACCTAGCGTTATAAAAATGCTGTTTCCTTCAATCCTTGTTGCGTATGGCGTCGCGTCACTTAGGTTTAAAACTATCCTTGTTCTACCGCCCGCTTCTAATGCTCTAACGCTTACCGCTTTACCTATATTAATAGGTATAGTTGTTTTGCCCGCTCCATTGCTAACACCCATAAGATCGATTGCAATTCTTGCCGGGTTATCCGTGCTGAAACTCTTAAGTTGGCCTGGCGCAGAATCTAATGATAATTCCAGCTGCACTTTATTTCCTGGTAAACCAGAAAATTGAATATTCTCTAGAACCGCAGCCTGAACTGAAATGGCTGACATTGAAGCCCAACATGCCGCAGCAAGCATTCCTTTCACGATATTAATTTTGTGCTTTGTTATGCCCCATCCACTTACGTTTAACTTGTGCATGAATTTTCCCTTTTTTACATGTTTCATTATCAATTCTCTCTTTATTCAGCGAGTGCTAAAGAGGCTTCTCTTTCACGCCACCTGCCTGCCGTTGTGGCTACCCACTCTCCAAGATCAATTTGATGATCTTGTATCCCAATAATCTTGCCGAAATTCTGGCCCAAATAATTGCCTGGTTGAACTCGATGAACTACACCGTCACTCGCTTTTACTAAGCCCCAGGACTCGCCTCCTTTTGAAAGCGTTCCGACCATTCTCAACGTATCTAATGGATACGCTTCCAGACCTTCTTTTTCTCGTTCCAAATCAGGGCCAGGTCCTTCAGTATCTGTCAT